>NZ_PNOR01000006.1 GCF_002869765.1 Deinococcus planocerae
GAAGTCGCCGCCCGGGTGGCCCTGCCCCTGCTGGTCATTCAACGACTCGCTGCACAGGTCTGTCGAGAGGAAGAATTCCTGCGCCAGCACGGGTATTCACTCACCTTATCCAGATGCAAGACCTAAGCCTTACGTATTTGTGATCGTGGAAGCCTCGACGGGCGTGACCTACGGCGAGCAATGCATGGGCCTGGCCTGCGATCAGCGTGAGGTTGAAGGCTTCCTGATTCCAACGTTTACGGATGCTGAGCGGCTCGTCGCTTTCTTCGCGCGGTTCCACGGGTGGCCGCCCGGCATCCAGGAGAAGTGGAAGGCTGCGGATGTGGAAGAACTGGCCGCCCTGGTTGCAGGACTGAGAGTTTGGCGTACCTATTCCAATACGGAAGACCGCAACGACGAACCGCACTTCCTCGTCTTGGATCGTGAGCGTTTGGCCGAATCCACAGAAGCATGGGTCAGGGTGCTTACGCCCTACGGCCCCGGCGTCTTGATCTTCCCGAACAGTGATTGACACCCCCTACCCCACCCGCCCCACCTCTCTCCCGTCCCGGAACTGGTGGACGACGCTCTGGTCTCCCCCCTCCGTCACCCCCAGTTCGACCAGCAGGCCCACGGCGTAGCGGTACAGCCCCTCTTCTCCCTGAAGCGTGTACCGCTGGAGCTTTTCCTTGGCGTCCAGCACACCGCCCCAGCCGCGCGCGTCGCCGAGGAGCCGCGTCTCCACGACGAGCAGGTTGAGGTGGTTTTCCTCGCGGTAGTGGACGATGATGTCGGGGTAGGCATCGGTCACCCGCTGGGCGGCGTCCCCGGCCTCTCCCCCGCTCAGGCCCTGGCGCGCGAGGTTGCGGCGCAGGTCACGCTGGCGGGGACGGCTCATGGAGGGGAAGTCGTAGGTGTCCTCTACCCGGCTGTTGCGGCTGTACTCGCAGTCGGTGTGGAGGCCCGGAAACTGCCGCTCCAGATACACGGCGAGGCGGTGCGCGACCGTCTTCTGGCCCAGCCTGTGCTCGATCAGCACGCGGTCGAACGCCCACAGGTCGGCGAGCGCCCGGCGAAAACGCTGGAGGACGACCTCTTCCTCGGGACCCTGGAGCACCACGGGCGACATGGGTCAGGGTACTGGGATCTGTGCTCCTACGACTTCATCGGAGCTGGACAGGTTCAGCGCGGCGGGTCCGGGTACAGGCGGAAGCCGGGCTTGCGGCGGTGCGCGAAACGGGTATAGAACGCCTCCGCCCCCTCCTCGGCGAGGAGGTCCACCCGCTTGCCTCCCGCCCGCGCGCACGCCTCCTCCACGAGCCGCCGCCCCAGGCCCCTCCCCCGCATATCCGGGTGGACGACGAGCAGCACGAGGAATGCTTGGATCACCCCGTCACCGAGCATCTGGGCCACGCCGAGCACCCGGCCTTTCTCCACGGCGACGAGCGAGGTCACGCCCGGATTGGTCAGGGCCCGCCAGGTAACCTCGGCGTCCTCCGCGTACGACCCGAAACCTTCCGCCGCGCACAGGGCCAGGACGCCCGGGAGGTCGGCGCGCTCGATGGGCCGGATCTCCACCCTCACCACCATCCCCGCCGCTTGAAGGAGTAGGCGAGCAGCCCGCCGATGAGGAGGAAGCTGCCCCACGCGAGGGCGTATCCGTAACGCCACGACAGCTCGGGGATGAAGTGGAAGTTCATGCCCCACACGCCCGCGAGGAAGGTGAGAGGCAGGAAGATCACGCTGACCGCCGTGAGCGTCCGCATGACCTCGTTCATGCGCTGGCTTTGCAGGCCCAGGTGCAGGTCGAGCAGGCCGGTGAGGTGGTCGCGTAGGCCGTCGAGGCGACCGCTCGCGCGGGTAAAGGAGTCCTGCGCGTCGCGGTAGCGGAGCAGGTCGGCGCTGCCCGGGTCGCTGTGGCGGGTCAGGAGGAGCGTGGCCTCACGGGCGTCGGCGCTCAGGCGGCGGGCCTGGGCGAGCAGGTGTTTGAGGTCGAAGACCTTCGGGATCGGGTTGTGGCGGCGGTTCTGGAAAACCTCCTCCTCCAGGGCGTCCACCCGCTCCTCCAGCGTGTCGGCGAGGACGAAGAAAGTGTCGGCGGTCTGGTCGAGCAGTTCGTACACGACCTCGCCCGGCGTGTTCACGCTCTCGCGGCCCACGAGGTTCCAGACATTGTTCAGCGCCCGGGTGCCCGCGCTGCTGAGGGTCAGCACGGCGTGGGGAAAGGCGAAGATGCTGACGCGCTCGGTGAACTCGTCAGGCTCCTCGGGCCGGGTAAAGGAGCGCACCGTGATGAAGGCGTGCTCGGGGTAGCCCTCCGCCCGGCTCCAGTGGCCCTGCTCCAGCGCGTCCTCCACGGCGAGGCGGTTGAGGGGAAAGGCGGCGCGCAGGCGGGCGAGTTCCTCTTCCGTCACGCCCTGCGCGTCCACCCAGACGCCCCCCGTCTCCCCGTTCCAGGCGAGGTCGGCTCCGTCGAGGGTCTTGGCGCGGATCATCGGGAAGATCGTAGAGCGTGGAACGTCGGCGGTGGAGGCCCTGTTCCACGTTCCACCCCCCACCCTCCCCTATCCTGTCTCCCGTGAGCGCGTGGCTGTGGGTGATGGCGGGTGGGGCCCTGGGGGCGGCGGCGCGGTACGGGGTCACGCTCGCGCTGGCGCCCGTGGTGGCCCGAACCGGCTTTCCCGTCTCCATCCTGCTCGTCAACGTGCTGGGGTCTTTCCTGCTCGGGCTGACCGTGGCGCTCGTGGGGCGGGGGCTGTGGCCGGAGGCGGCGCGGCTCGCCTTCGGGACGGGGGTGCTGGGCGCCTTCACCACCTTCTCGACCTTCAGCGTGGACGTGGACGGGTTGCTGGGACGGGGCGCGGCGGGCTTCGCCGCCCTGTACGTGGGGCTGAGCGTGGTCCTCGGCGTCATGGCGGCGGTGCTGGGCCGCTTGCTGGGGGCGCGGCTGTGACCGGGCGCAAGCGGAAGAGTAAGGCGGAGACGACGCGCCCGCCCGAGCATTTCCTCGAACTCGCCGACGTGCTGAACTACGTCGGGCAGGTCATCGCGCGCGGGGTGCCGGGCGGCGTGTGGGTGCGGGCGGAGGTCGCCTCGATCACCGACCGCCGCCACCTGTACCTCGACCTCGTGCAGCTCGAAGACGGGGTGGAGGTCGCCAAGTGCCGGGCGACCCTCTGGGCGCGCGAACGCTCCCTTCTGGAGGGCAAGTTCCGCCGCGCGACGGGTGGCACGCTGACGGCGGGGCTCAAGGTCCTGCTCTTCTGCACCGCCGAGTTCCACCCCCAGTACGGCTTCTCGCTGAATGTGGTGGACCTGTCACCCGAGTTCACCCTGGGAGACGCCCAGCTCAAGCTGGAGACCCTGCGCGAGACGCTGACACGCGAGGGGGTCTACGGGCTCAACCGCTCGCTCCCCGCCCCCACCGACTTCGCGCGGGTGGCGGTGGTCAGCCCGGTCGGCGCGGCGGGCCTGGGCGACTTCCGGCGCGAGACCGACCCGCTGGAGGCGGCGGGGGTGGTCGAGTTCCTCTACCTGGAGGCCACCTTCCAGGGCCGCGAGGCGAGCGCGAGCCTGACGGACGCGATCCGGGAGGCTCTGGAGGCACACGGGGAGGAGACGCTGGACGCCCTGGTGGTGATCCGGGGCGGTGGGGCGGTGACGGACCTCGCGTGGCTCAACGACCTGGAGGTGGGCCGCGCGCTCGCCACCTTTCCGGCGCCCGTGATCACGGGGCTCGGCCACGCCCGCGACGACACCCTGCCCGATGAGGTCGCGTGCGTCCGCACCGACACGCCGAGCAAGGCCGCCGGGCTGGTCGTCCGCACGGTGGTGGGGGCCGCCGCGCAGGCGCAGGAGGACGCCCGCCTGATCCGCGCCCACGCCCGCGAGGCGCTGGTGAACGCAGAGGCGGGGGCGCAGTGGGCGCTCGACCGCGCCGTGGGGTCGGCCCGCCGCCATGCCGACGCCGCCCGCGCCGAGGTGGACGCCCTGATGCGGCAGGCCCTCGGCCTGACCCCCGAGCGGACGCTGGCACGCGGTTACGCCCTCGTGCGGGACGGGGCGGGCAGGCCGGTCACGCGGGCGGCGGGGGTGCGGGCGGGGCAAGGGCTCACGCTGGAGTTTCAGGACGGGACGGTCGAGGTGCGGGCGGCGGGAGAAAGTTGATCGCGCCTCCCTCCTCCCTGCCCGCGGGGTCGGGCCTCACCCCAGCATCAGGGCGTGGAGTTCCTCCATCAGGGCCTCGCCCTCGGTGGTCGTGCGGGCGACGACGAAAATGGTGTCCTCCCCGGCGATGGTGCCCACGATGTCGTCGCGGCGCAGCTTGTCGAGCAGCAGGGCGACCCCCGTGGCGTGGCCGTCGGCGGTGCGGATCACGAGCATGTTCTCGCCCCGGTCCACGTCGCGCACGAAGTTCTGGAAGAGGCGTTCGAGCTGGTCGCGCACGTCGTTGTGCCCGCTGACCTGCGCGAGCGCGTAGCGGTGGCGCCCCTTGCCGATGGGCAGCCGCACCAGCCGCAGCTCGTTGATGTCGCGGCTCACCGTCGCCTGGGTGACCTGCACGCCCTCCGCGCGCAGCCGCTCGACAAGTTCGGCCTGCGTGGAGACGCTCTCCCGCGCGATGATGTCCTGAATGCGCTTCTGACGCTGTTCCTTGCTGAGCACACGCCATCCTATGCACGAGGGCTGAATAATTCAACCACGGCGGTCGGGGGGGCCCGTGGTCAGGCCTCCTGCTGCCCCCCGCGCACGCGCAGCGCCTCGCCCAGCAGCCTCCGGGCCACCTCACGCTTGCTGAGGCGGGGCCACTCCTCGAACGAGCCGTCGGGGCGCACGAGCGTGACCTCGTTGTCGTCGCCGCCGAACGCGGTGCCCTCCCGGGTAGGGTAGTTGAGCAGGATGAAGTCCGCGTTCTTGCGCCGCGCCTTGAGGGCGGCCCGCTCGACTCCGGCGTGGGTCTCCATCGCGAAGCCCACGAGCACCCGCCCCCCCTTCTGCGCCCCCAGCTCGGCGAGGATGTCGGGGTTGGGGGTGAGGTGGACCGTCACGTCGCCCGCCACCTTCGCCTGCTTCTCGCCCGAGCGTTCGGCGGCCCGGTAGTCGGCGACCGCCGCCGTCATGACGACGACCCCCGCGTCCCGCGCCGCGTCCACCACCGCGTCCCGCAGCTCCAGGGCGCTCTCGATACGGACCATCCGCACGCCGGGCAGGTCGGGGAGGCTGACCGGGCCCGTCACCAGGGTCACCGAAGCCCCCCGGTCGCGCGCCTCCGCGGCGACCGCGAAGCCCATCTTGCCGCTCGACGGGTTGCTGATGAAGCGCACGGGGTCGAGGTACTCGCGGGTCGGCCCGGCGGAGACGACGACCCCCACGCCCTCCAGGTCGCGCGACGTGGGGGGAGCGAGCAGGGCGAGGGTGGCCGCCGCGATGTCCTCCGGCTCGGCCATCCGTCCCATCCCCGTGCCCTCGCCGCGTGAGCCGAAAGCGCCGTAGACCGGGCCCAGGAAGGCGTGACCCCACCCGCGCAGCCGCTCCGCGTTCGCCTGCACCGCCGGGTGCTCCCACATGCGCTCGTTCATCGCCGGGACCCACAAGACGGGGGCGCGGACGCTCAGGAGGGTGGCCGAGGCGAGGTCGTCCCCGCGCCCGGTCGCCGCCCGCGCGAGGAGGTCGGCGGAGGCGCCCACGACGGCCACGGCGTCCGCCCGCGCGAGGGTGAGGTGCTGGGCGTCGGGGTGGGGGGCGAACCACGTCTCGTCGGTCGCCACCTCGCCGTCGGCGGCGGTCGCCAGGCTGAGTTCGGTGATGAAGGCGAGAGACGCCCGCGTGGCGATCACCCGCACCCGGGCGCCGCGCTCGCGCAGCCGCCGCAGCACCGAGGGGGCCTTCACCGCCGCCATGCTGCCCCCCACGACGACGAGGACGGTGGGCGGGCTCGGGAGGGCCGGGGCGGAATCGTTCACGGGGCAAGTTTAGAGGGCCGGGGCGGCAGGGGTTGGAGCGCACCGACATTCGCGGTGACCGCTCCACGTCCACCGTCTCCACGGGCGTAAACTCCATTCCATGACCCCCTCCCCCCCCGCCACCGAGCGCGTGTTGAGCGTGCCGGACGACCAGACCCGCTGGGAGACCTTCGCCCCCCGCTACGCCCGCCTCCAGGCCGCCGAGCTGACCCCGGAGGCCGTGCCCGCCTGGCTCGCCGAGTGGAGCGCCCTCACGGGCGAGCTGATGGGGGTCGGCGCCCGGCTCGCCACCCTCGCCGACCTCCACACGGATGACGAGACGCTCCAGGCGCGTTACGCCACCTTTCTGGAGGAGATGTGGCCGCCCTCCGAACGGGCCGACCACGCCCTGACGCAGAAGTTGCTGGCCGTGCCGGGCTACGTTCCCGCGCCCGACTTCGCCCTGACCTACCGCCGCTTCCGGGACGAGGCCGCCCTCTTCCGCGAGGCGAACGTGGAGCTGGGGGTGACGCACGACGCCCAGATGAACCGCTACGGGGCCCTCACCGGCAACCTGAAGGTGCGGCTCGGGGGCGAGGAGCTGACCCTCCCCCAGGCCAGGCAGCGCGGCGACAGCCCCGACCGCCGCGAGCGCGAGGAGGCGTGGCGGGCCCCGGCGGCGAGTGCCCTCGGCGTGGCCCCCGACCTCGACGCCCTGATGCTGGAGCTGATCGGGACGCGCTGGCAGCTCGCGCGCAACGCCGACCTGGAAAACTACCGCGACTACGCCTGGAAACGCCTCGACCGGGTGGACTACACGCCGGAAGACTGCCTCGCCTTCCACGCGGCGGTCCGGGACGAGGTGGTGCCCCTCACCGCTCAGTTGATGGCCGGCATCGCCGCGCGGCTCGGGCTCGACTCGGTGCGCCCCTGGGACTACAACCGCACCAATCTCCTCGATCCCGAAGGACGCGAATCGCTCAGACCCTTTCGCACGGGAGCCGAACTCGAAACGCTCGCGCAGACGGCCTTCGATGGACTGGACCCTGAACTCGGCGGGCGCTTCCAGGTGATGCGAGGCGGCCTGCTCGACCTCGAGTCGCGCCCCGGCAAGATGACGCACGCGTACTGCGAATATTTCCCGGTCACGAACGAGCCCTTCGTCCTGATGAACGTGGTGGGCACTGCTCACGACGTACGGGTCCTCTTCCACGAGGTCGGGCACGCCTTCCACGGCTTCCTGAGCGGGGACACGCAGCCGCTGGTGTGGAACCGCTGGAGCCCCATCGAGTTCATCGAGATTCCCAGCATGGCGATGGAATTCCTGACCCTGGAGCACCTCGGGCACGTCTTCTCCGAAGGCGAACTCGCCCGCTACCGCGAAAAGCAGCTTCAGGGTGTGGTCGCCTTCCTGCCCTGGGCCGCCCAGATGGACGCCTTCCAGCACTGGCTCTACGCCGAGGCGGGGGAGGACGTGACGGTCGCCGACCTCGACGCGAAGTGGCTCGACCTCGACCGCACCTTCCACCCCTTCGTGAACTGGGAGGGCCTGGACGAGGGAGTGCGCGCGAAGGGCTGGCAGTATTACCACATCTTCCGGGCGCCCTTTTACTACATCGAGTACGCCATGTGTTACCTCGCCGCCGTGGGGGTGTGGCGGGCGTCGCAGGCGGACCCGGCCCGCGCGCTGGAGGACTACAAGGCGAGTCTGAGACTCGGCAACACCGTGCCCGTTCCCGAGCTGTACCGGGCGGCGGGGGTGGAGTTCCGCTTCGACCGGGAGCACATCAAAGGCCTGATGGCCTTTCTGGCGGGGCAGCTCGGGCCTTCCGCCTGACCTCCGAAACACTTAGTTCGCCTCCGCCACCTTGCGGATGCACTTCCCGGGCATGGGGCACACACTGACCCCATGACGACGCGCACCCTGACCGTGACCCCGTTCGACCCCGTGGCCGCGTCCCCGGCGGCGCGGCTCGCGGTCGGGCACCTCCTCACCGAGAGCCACGCCTTCGCGTCCCCGGAGGAGCCCCCCCACCTTCCCGAGCGCGAGGCCGTCAGCCTGACCCACCTCACCCCCGGCGACGCCATGACGCACTTCGCCATCTGGGACGGCGAGGAGGGAGCGCGGGCGCTCGGCTGGGCCAGGCTGGAATACAGCCTCACCCAGAATCTGCACGCCGCCCACGCCCGTTTGATCGTCCACCCCGCGTGGCGCCGCCGGGGTCTGGGGCAGGGCCTCGCCCGCGCCGTGGAGGAGGCCGCCCGCCGCGAGGGCCGCCGCCTGATCACCTTCGGCACCACGGACCGTCTCCCCGCCGGGGACGCCTTCGCCCGCCGCCTGGGGGCCGAGCCCGCCCTCGTCCTGCGCCAGAGCCAGCTCGACCTCGCCGCCGTTCCGGACACCCTGCTGGACGCCTGGGTGGCCCGGCCCGAGGGGGACGCCTACCGCCTGCACCTGTGGGAGCGCATCCCGGAGGAGTTTCTGGAGCGGGCGGCGGACGTGTTCATGGTGATGAACACCGCGCCCCGGGGCGACCTCGACGTGGACGACTTCCAGATCACCCCCGAGATGATCCGCGCCTGGGACGACATGATCGCCGAGGCCGGGGAGGTCCGCCCGCTGCTGGCCGCCGAGAACACCCGCACGGGTCAGCTCGCCGGGTATACGGAAGTCTTCTGGAGCCCCGAGCGCGCCGCCCTCGTCTACCAGGGAGCGACCGCCGTGCGCCCGTCAGAGCGCGGCCAGGGCCTGGGCAAGTGGCTCAAGGCCGCCATGATCCGCCACGTCCGCACCCACTGCCCCGGCGCCCGCGTGATCCGCACGAACAATGCCCACGAGAACGCCGCCATGCTCGGCATCAACGTGGCGCTGGGCTTCACGCCGTGGGCGGAGTTTACGGAGTGGCAGATGAGGTTGGACGGGCAGGGTTGAGGCCCGAGCGATGCGGGATGAGGGGGCTGGGGAGGGTCTTCCCGGCCTTTTTCCTGTGGACTCGTGGGGCTTGGCGGGTTCATCTTGCCTTTTGGTGGGGAGGGGCGGTGGGGGTGGTCACACGCCCCCTCACCCCCTGGGGGTAGGGGGCAGAGGGGTGGGGGCAAGAAGCCGAATCAAGTCACCCGGCCCCTTCCCCCCACCAGCAGCAAGAGCATCCCCCCCGCCAGCAACGTGAGCAACAGCCCCGCGTGCCCCACCACCAGAAACACGAGCGGCACGAACGCGGCCACCACCAACGGCAGCACAGACCCCCGCCCAAGCGCGACCACCCCGAACGCCACCCCCACCCCCGCACCGAGCGGCAGGGCGACGAGCGGCGGCAGGTAGGAGGTCAGCACGCCCCCCAGCACGAACCCGACCGCGAGTCCCAGCACCGCCCCCGCCAGCGGCAACGGCGCGATCACCCGCCGACGCCGCCCCGCCCACGCCAGAACGAGCAGCGGCGCGAGCAGCAGGGCCAGCGGCGCCGTCAGCCCGACCTTGGCGAGCGTCTCCCGCACGCTGCCCTGCGCGAAGACGACGGCGACGTTTTGCGCGGTGATCACGTCCTGAAGCTGCCAGCGCAACGTGCGCGCCCGCCCCAGCCCGTCCCGCGAAATGTCCGTGGGAAAGAGGCTGTAACGCTCGAACTTCGCGGGCCGGTCGGCGCTGACGGTGAGGTCGAGGTTGCGCAGCGGCTCACGGCGGTCGGCGAGGCGGTAGCTCCAGCCGCGCGAGCCCTGGTGCCGGTAGGTGACGTTGACCCGCACCGTCTGCCCGGCGCCGACCCGGCCCTCCCACACGCTCCCCTCCCGCAGGTCGCTCGCCCGGTAGCCCCGCCCGTTCACGGTGAGGCGAAAGCCGCTCAGGGTGCCGCTCCCCTGCGGCAGGGGAAAGACGAAACGCGCGGTGACGGGTTCCGTGCGCGGGTTGGTGAAGGTGTAGTCGGCGGAGAAGGTCGCGTTGTAGTACGTGCCGCGCCCGCCCGGCGGGTCCACGAAGCGCCGGTCCGCGTTCACCCGGCTGGTGTCCAGGCCCAGGGGCGATTCGGTCTGGAGCGTCACGTCCCGCGTGTAGACGAGGGTGCGCCCCCGCCGGGTGAAGCCCTCGCGGATGTCCTGCACGGTCAGGCCGGGGGTGCCCACGAGGTAGGGAAGCAGCGTCTCCCACCCCCCGCCCACTTGCAGCCGCGCGTACACGTCGGCGGGGAGGACGAGGGTACGGGTGTACGTCCGGGCGTCGAGCAGGCTCACCCGCGGGGAAGCCTGCACGGTCTGCCCCCCGTCCGGGTCGGCGGCGTTCGCGTACCGGGCGTTCTGCCCCGCCCCCAGCCGCGCGTCCACCGTCCGCCGCGTCACGTGCAGCGCGAGAGCGCCCACCCCCACCGCCAGCGCGACGAGCGCCCAGCGCAAGGAGGCGGGCAACCGCGTCCCCACCCATCCCAGCCCCGCCCGGAAGCGTTCGCGGTCGAGCAGGCCAATGAGGCACAGCCCCACCAGCGCTACCCCCAGGGTGGCGGCCAGCGGCACGGCGAGAGCGGCGAGCCAGGAGAGGGCGTCAGCGAGAGCCTTGAGGGCGGTCTGCACCATGGGAACCTCCGGAAGGGTGGCGAAAGAGGAACTCAGGAGAGTACATAGCTCACGATGAGTGTCCCGCTCATCCATCCAAAGGAGGAGGGGCGTCCCAGCAGGGGAACGGGAGGCACCGACGCCTCCTCTCCCGCTAGACTCGCCCGCATGAGCGAGCGGGTGAGGGTCGGCGCGGAGGCGGAGTTGCCCGAGGGCAGCCAGACGGAGGTGCAGGTGGACGGCGTGGGCGTGGTCGTCGTGCGGTACGAGGGCGCGTTCTACGCCCTGCGGAACAACTGCACCCACCAGAATTACCCCCTGCTCGGCGGAGAGGTCAGCGCGGGCCGCATCACCTGCGAGAAGCACGGGGCGAAGTTCGAACTCGCCACCGGCAAGGCCAAGACCCTGCCCGCCGTCAAGCCGGTGCGGATTTACGGCACGGTGGTCGAAGACAGTGACGTGTACGTGCTGCCCCTGTGACTCTCATGGCGGAGGCCGTGGAGGTGCTGGGCATCCCCGTCCCGCCGGGGTTACTGGACGCGTGGGCCGGATGGCTCGCCCCGGCGCGGCAGCCCTTTTTCCTGACGGCGGCGGAAGCACGGAAACTTGGGGTGGAGACGCTTCCCCGCGCGGAGGTCAGGCTCACGCCCGAGGCCCGCGACACCTTCCACACGTGGAGCATTCCCCCCGAGGCCGACCGGATCGCGTGGCTGGGCGGTGACGACTGGAGGGGCCTGTCGCCCGCCTCCCGCCGCGCCCTGCTGCGGGCCCAGGTGCGGCACAGGCGGGGTGGGGTGGCGCGGACGCGGGACTTCGAGGACCTCCTCGCCGGCCTGGAGGGGACGCGGTTCGTGTGGTGGCCCGCCCTGGTCTCGCCCGCCGTGTTGGCGCGGGTGGTGTCGCTGGACACGCTCGCCTGCCGCCGCGCCGAGGTGCCCGCCGAGGTGTGGAGCGCCGCCCTTCCCCTCCTGCCCCGCGCCCGTGAGTTGGCAGGCACGTTCCCGCACGCCAGTGGCCCGAACTGCTTCGGCACGGTCGTGGGGGCGGCGGGCGTGCCGGAGGCAGAGCGCGAGTGGATGCAGCGCGAACCGTTCGAGGCGTTTCTGGCGGGGCGTACCCGGCGCGGCGGACGCGACGATCACCCGGGGACGGTCCTCGTCTGGCGCGACGGGTCCAGTCAGGTCCAACACGCCGCCGTCACCCTCGGCGGCGGCTGGGCCCTCCACAAGCCCTCGCAGTCGTGGATGACGCCGCGCGTGGTGCTTCCCGCCCGCGAGCTGATCCGCTCCTGCCGCACGCGCGGCTGGCGCCTGCACCGTGCCCGGCTCCGGGGGTGACGCTGCCCCGGCGAGACCTACTTGCCCCGCTTGGTCAGCCGCCAGAGGGTCACGCCGTTCGTGACGAAGAGCAGGCCGCACAGCAGGGCGAAGGGCACGTTGCCCTGCTGCACGAAGCGGATCGCCAGAATGCCCCACCCGCACATCAGGGCGACCACCAGCCACACGCGAAATTTGGGGGCGTTCACGGGCGGCTCCGCGAGGACAGGGGGGAGGGCTTCATACCCGCAGGGTAACGCGGCGGCGGTGAGGCGCGGAGCCGGGCGGAGAATCAGAGGCTTAACAGTCCCTCCAGCCCGCGCCGGGTGGCGGTCAGCGCCTCCCCGATCCGCCACGCGCCCCGGTCACGCGGGCCGACGGGGTTGCTGACCCCCCGCATTTCGAGGGCCGGAACGCCCGCCAGCCGCGCCGCGTGGGCCACCCCCGCCCCCTCCATCCCCTCGGTGAGGGCACCGGGGTAACGCCGGGCGAGGGCGTGGGCCCGCTCGGCACTCCCCGTCACTGTGCTCAGCGTGAGGGTGGGGCCACAGGGGGCACCGGTCCTCCGGGCGAGGTCCGCCGCTCCCTCCCAGGCCGGGAAGACTCCGGGGTGAGGCTCGTCGGGCAGGACGGACAGCCCCAGAGCCGCGAGGTCAAGGAAGTTCTCCCCGTCCCAAGCCCCCAGATCGGCCTGCACGATGACGCTCGACAAGGCGAGGTCGCCGGGGCCCAGACCGCCCCCCGGGTACGCGCCGCCGATGCCCGCACTCACGGCGAGGTCGAACCTCTCCGCCAGCAACTCGCGCTGTGTGGCGAGCGCCGCCGCGACCGGGCCCACGCCGCTCACGACCACGCGGGCGGGCAGCTCGGCGAGGCGCTCGGCCTCCCCGGCGGTCGCCACGACGATGAGGACCCTCATGGGCTCAGGCTAGCGTGGCCCGGGAGGTCAGGGCATCAGCCGCTCGACCCGCCAACCCTCCCCCGCGCGCACAAAGCGGAAGCGGTCGTGCATCCGGTTCGCTCTGCCCTGCCAGAACTCCCACTCCGCCACCCGCACCCGGTAGCCACCCCAGAAGTCGGGCTTGGGGACGGGCGTGTCCCCCGGGAAGCGGGCGTGCAGCGCGGCGAGCTTGGCCTCCAGCGCCTCGCGGCCTTCTATGGGCGCGCTCTGCGGGTCGCTCGCGTGGGCGGCGAGCTGGCTCTCGCGGGGCCGGGCGTGGAAGTAGGCCGCGCTCTCCTCCTCGCTCACCCGCTCGACCCGCCCGTAGGCGCGCACCTGCCGCTCGTGCTCGGCCCAGTGGAAGAGCAGTTCGGCCTGTGGGTTGGCCTCCAGGTCGCGCCCCTTGTGCGAGTCGTAGTTCGTGTAGAAGGTCAGCCCGCGTTCGTCCGCCCCCCGCAGCAGGACCGTCCGCACGCCCGGCCTCCCCGCCGCGTCCGCCGTGGCGAGGCTCAGGGCGTAGGGCTCGCGCAAGCCGTCTCGCAGGGCCTCGTCCAGCCAAAGCTGAAATTGGGCGAGGGGATCGGGGTCGAGGTCGGCGCGGCGCAACTCGTCGCGGGTGTAGGAGAGGCGCAGGCCGGTGAGGTCGGTCATCGGCCCGCCCCCTCGCGCAGCCCCTGGCAGTGCGGGCAAAGATGCGTTCCCCTCTGGGCGAGCACGATCTTCTGGATCGGCGTGCCGCAACGCGGGCAGGGCTTCCCCGTCTGCCCGTAGACGACGTGGCGGCCCTGGAAGGCACCGGGTTCCCCGTCATGCTGGCGGTAGTTGCCCAGCCCGTCGCCGAGGGAGCTTCCGCCCGCCTCCACCGCCTCGTGCATGACCTCGCGAACCGCCCGGTAGAGGCGCCCGGCCTCCTCGCGGGTGAGACGGGTCTGGGCCGGATGGATGCGGGCCCGCCACAGGCTCTCGTCGGCGTAGATGTTGCCCACGCCACTCACGGGTTTTTGCGAGAGAAGCCAGGGCTTCACCGCCCCGCAATGGGCCGCGAGGCGGGCGAAGTCCTCTTCCCGGAAGTCGTCCGAGAGCGGCTCCGGCCCCATCCCCGTGAGGGTCGGCATCCCCCCGTACTCCCCGGCGGGCACGACCGCCATCTTGCCGAAGCGGCGGGGGTCGTGGAAGTAGAGCTTCCCGGCGTCCGTCTCGACGGTCACGCGGGTGTGCGGCCCCTCCTCCAGCCGGAAGCCGCCCGTCATGCCCAGGTGGACGATGAAGTCGAGGTCGTGGGGGCCCTCCTCCAGCGCGTCCGCCGCCGCGAGGTGCAGCATCAGGTACTTGCCCCGGCGCGACAGGCCGCTCACCCGCCGCCCGTGCGCGAGGTGCGTGTCGCGGTAACGGTGCGGCGCGTCGTGCGTGACGCTGAGGATGGTGCGCCCCGCGAGCAGCGGCTCGATCTTGCGGCGCGTGGTCTCGACCTCGGGCAGTTCCGGCACACGGGGAGGATAGCGGGCGGGGCACGGGTGAACCGTGGCGCACGGTCGGAGGTCTCCCGCCCTATCCTCCACCCCATGCCCGCGCTCCTGCTCACCGGCTTCGAGCCCTTCCACACCCACCCGACCAACCCGAGCGCCCAGGCGGCGGAGGCGCTGGACGGGCTGACGGTGGGCGGGGCGCGGGTCGTCTCGGCGCTCCTGCCCGTCGAGCCGCACGCGGCGGCCAGCGCCCTGCGCGAACTTCTGAACACGCACCAGCCGGACGCCGTGCTGCTGACGGGGCTCGCGGCGGGCCGTCCGCAGGTGACGGTGGAGCGGGTCGCCCTGAATGTCATGGATTTCCGGATTCCGGACAACGCCGGGCAGACCTACCGCGACCACCCGGCCCACACGGACGCGGGCGCCCCTTCCGCCTACCTCAGCACCCTGCCCCTGCGCGCCGTCGTGGACGGGTGGCGGCAGGCGGGCATCCCCGGCGACGTCAGCAACACGGCGGGGCTCTACGTCTGCAATTTCGTGCTCTACCACGCCCTCGACTGGCTCAGCCGCTCGGGCCGTGGCGAGGTGCCCTGCGGCTTCCTGCACGTCCCCGCCAACGCCGAGGTCGCCCTCGCCATGCCCGAGGACCGCCCCGCCCTGCCCTACCTGCCGCAGGACGAGATCACGCGGGCGGTGCGGGTGGCAGCGGAGGTGGTGGGACGTGGGTTGTAGGGGGTGGGGAAAGAGGTGCCTTCTCCAACCCACCTGATCAAGCAGCCGGGACGCCTTCTTTTCCCCTCCCCCTTGAGGGGGGAGGTTGGGTGGGGGTGAACGGCCCGGGCCACCCAGCAACTCAGCCGTCCAACCCCTTCGCTCTCCCACACTACCCTCACGGAAACGGCGCCTTCCCCGCCACCCAGCCCCCCTCCGGCCCCCCCGCCCAATGCCACTCGCCGGGCAGGTCCGGCTTCCGGGCCAGAGCTTCCGTCACCGCCGCCAATGAAACGCGCCGCGCAAACCGGGTGCGGGCGTGCCACTCCGCGAGGGCTTGCGTCGGGTCGCCCGGACGCAACCCCCGCAGCGCCGCGTGCGCCCGGTTCACGGCAAGGTCGAAGAGGGCGTCCGGCGCGGCGGCGGGCACGTCAGACGGGGTGGCGGGCCTCCGCGAAGGCCTGCTGGGCGCTGAAGTCGCCGACGAGCTTCTGGTACACGCCGTCCACGCCGAGTTCCCACGAGCCGCGCTGGTCGGTCCACTCGGTGTCGAGGATGCGCAGGAGCTGGTCGCGGTGGCGGTCGTCGAGGACGGGAGAAACCACCTCCACCCGGCGGTCGAGGTTGCGGCTCATCCAGTCGGCACTGCCGAAGTAGACCTCGGGGCTCCCCGCGTTGCCGAAGGCGAAGATGCGCGCGTGCTCCAGATACCGCCCGAGCAGGCTGTGGACCCGCACCGTCTCGGAAAGCCCCGGAACGCCGGGCCGCAGGCAGCACACCCCGCGCACGATCAGCTCCACCCGCACCCCCCCCCGCGAGGCGCGGTACAGCGCGTCGATCAGGGCGGGGTCGGTGAGCTGGTTGACCTTCACCCGCGCCCAGGCCTCGTGCCCCGCCTGCGCGTGTTCCACCTCGCGGTCGAGGAGGGCCTCGAAGCCGCTGCGGGCGGTGTCGGGCGCCACGAGCAGGCGGCTGTACCCCGCCTCCGCGTACCCGGTGAGGTGGTTGAACAGCTCCGCCGCGTCCGCCCCGAGGTCGGGGTCCGCCGAGAGCAGGCTGAGGTCGGTGTAGAGCCGCGCCGTCTTGGGGTTGTAGTTGCCCGTGCCGATGTGGACGTAGCGCCGCAACTCCCCCTCCTCGCGCCGAACGACGAGGGTGACCTTGGCGTGCGTCTTCAGGCCCGCCATGCCGTAGACGACGTGGGCCCCGGCGCGCTCGAGTTTCCTCGCCCACGAGATGTTGCGCTGCTCGTCGAAGCGGGCCTTGAGTTCGATCAGGGCCACGACCTGCTTGCCGTTCTCGGCGGCGGTGCGCAGGGCCCCGAGCAGTCTAGGATCGTCCCCGGTGCGGTAGAGCGTCTGCTTGATGGCGAGGACCTGCGGATCGCGGGCAGCCTCCTCCAGGAAATTCAGCACGTTCGTGAAGCCGTCGTAGGGGTGGTGCAGCACCACGTCGCCGTGATGCAGGGTGGCGAAGATGCCGTCGTCGTCGTCGCCGTCGAGGTCGGGCACGGCGGGCACGTAGGGCGGAAAGGAGAGGTCGGGCCGCTCGGCGGGAAAGCCCATCAGGTCGGCGGTGCCCAGCGGCCCGTCGAGCAGGAAGATGTCCTCGCGCGCCAGCCCCAGCCGCTCTTGCAAGAAGGTGACGATCCCGGGCGGCGTGTCCCCCATGACCTCCAGCCGCACCGCCGACCCGAAGCGCCGCCGCCGCAGCCCGTCCTCGATGGTGGCGAGGAGGTCTTCTGCTTCTTCCTCCTCGAACTCGTAGTCGGTGTTGCGCGTCACCCGGAAGACGTGCGCGGCGAGCACGGTGCGCCCCTTGAAGAGGTCCCCGAGGTGCTCG
This sequence comes from Deinococcus planocerae, assembly GCF_002869765.1. Taxonomy (NCBI): domain Bacteria; kingdom Thermotogati; phylum Deinococcota; class Deinococci; order Deinococcales; family Deinococcaceae; genus Deinococcus; species Deinococcus planocerae. Next base: position 16,739 of record NZ_PNOR01000006.1, read on the forward strand.
GCGATCACGTCCTCGAGCAGCAGCAGCGCGTCCCCCACGGGCACGACGCGCGGCAGCACGCCGACGGGCACCTTCACCCGCGCGAAGTCCGGCTCCTCGCCCTCCCCCGCGTCGAGGAGCACCGCGAGGTTGAGGCTGAGGTTGCTCAGGTACGGGAAGGGGTGGCTGGGGTCCACCACGAGCGGCGTGAGGACAGGCTGAATCTGCGAGAGGTAGTGCTCGCGCAGCGCCGCCCGCGCCCGCTTGCCGAGGTCGGCCACCCGCACGAGGCGCACCCCGTGGGCGGCGAGGACCTTGAGGGTTGTCCGGGCCGCCCGCTCGATCTCGCGCAGCATGGTGTGGGTCCGCTCACGCACGAGCCGCAGGGTCTCGCGGGGCTGGAGGCCGTCGGGGCTGGGTGTGCTGACCCCCGCCGCGATCTGGCGGTGGACGCCCGCCACGCGCACCATGAAAAACTCGTCGAGGTTGCTGCCGCAGATCGCCGCGTACTTCAGCCGTTCCAGCGGCGGATTGCGCTCGTCGCGCGCCTCGGCGAGCACCCGCTCGTTGAAGGCGAGCCAGGAGAGTTCGCGGTTGAGAAAGGTACTCTCCGGCTTGGCGACCGTGCTCAGCGTGCGCGGCGCCCCACCCGTGACCTCCGGGCGCGCGGTCTTGCGCGGGCGTCTGGGTGGGGCAGGCGGCTCCGGGGAGGGGGCGACGGGCTTCTCGGCGCGCACGGTCATGCCCCAGAGTAATGAACAGATCGCGGGCCCAGCGAAAGGCCAGCGACATTGAGAGGGGACGATGAAGGCCGAAACGCTACTTCTCTCAGCAAAAGCGGACGGGCCCCGGTCGTCTCGCGCCCGCCGGGGCCCACCCTCCTTCCGGGATCAGACCCGCCGAAACAGCAGCGCCGCGTTCTGCCCCCCGAAGGCGAAGGAGTTGCTCAGCGCGTACTCGACCTGCCTCTCCCGCGCGCCCTCCGGGATGTAGTCGAGGTCGAGGGCCGGGTCGGGGTCGGTGAGGTTGATGGTGGGCGGCAGGACGCCGTCCTGGAGGGCCTGCGCGACCGCGATGGCCTCGATGGCACCGGCGGCCCCGAGGAGGTGCCCGGTCATCGACTTGGTGGAGCTGATGGCGAGGTGGTGCGCGTGCTCACCGAAGACGTGCTTGATGCCCTGCGTCTCGTGGAGGTCGTTGAAGTGGGTGCTCGTCCCGTGGGCGTTGACGTACCCCACCTCGTCCGGGTTCACGCCCGCCGTGACGAGGGCCATGCGCATGGCGACCTGCGCGCCGCGGCCCTCGGGGGCCGGGAGGGTGATGTGGTGCGCGTCCGCGCTCGTGCCGTAGCCGACGATCTCGGCGTAGATGTCCGCCCCGCGTGCCCTGGCCCTCTCGAACTCCTCCAGGATGAGCACGCCCGCCCCCTCGCCGAGGACGAAGCCGTCACGGCTGGCGGAAAAGGGGCGGCTGGCCTTTTCCGGCTCGTCGTTGCGGGTCGAAAGCGCCTTCATGTTGGAAAAGCCGCCGATGGCGATGGGCGTGACCGCCGCCTCGGTGCCGCCCGCGAGCATCACGTCGGCGAGACCGAGCTGGATATAGCGCGCGGCGTCGCCGACCGACCCGGTGCCGGTCGCGCAGGCGGTGACGACGGTGCTGCTCGGCCCGGTCGCGCCGTAGCGCATGGCGACGTGCCCGGTCGCCATGTTGGCGATCATCATGGGGATGAACATGGGGCTGATGCGCCCCGGGCCGCGCGCGTGCAGCACGCCCGCCTGCTCCTCGAAGGTCTTCACCCCGCCGATGCCGCTGCCGATGATCGCCCCGACGCGCTCACCGCGCAGGTCTTCCTCGGACAGGCCGCTGTCGCGCCGGGCGAGTTCCGCCGCCACCAGCGCGAGCTGCACGTAGCGGTCGAGCTTGCGCGCCTCGCGCGGGTCCACGAACTCGTCGAGATCGTCGTCCACCTGCCCCGCGATCTTGCTCGCCACGTTCGAGGTGTCGAAGCGGTCGATCAGGCCGATGCCGCTCCTGCCCGCCCGCTGCGCCTGGGCGAACGTCTCCGCCCCCGTGCCGATGGGCGTGACCGGGCCCACGCCCGTAATCACCACCCGCCTCAGTCCCGTCACGCTCATGCTGCCCTCCCCCTTCAAAGAGAACCGGGTGGGCCCACGGTCGATCCCGCGCCCACCCGGCTCTCGATTTCCCTTGCGGGCGCTGCGTTCCCGCGCGTTACTGCTTGGAGCCGATGTAATCGACGGCGGCTTGCACGGTGCGGATCTGTTCGGCGTCCTCGTCGCTGATGCTGACCCCGAACTTGTCCTCCAGGCCCATGATCAGCTCGACCGTCTCCAGGCTGTCGGCCCCCAGGTCCTCCACGAAACGGGCCTCCGGGGTCACCTTATCCGCGTCCACGCCGAGTTTCTCGACGATCACTTCCTTCACGTCCTCGAATGTTGCCATGCTTACATCCCTCCTTGGTCTGAAGTCTCGCGCCAGTCTACACGCGAGTCGCCAGGAGGCAAAAAAGGCTGGACGGGGTTCAAGCCGGGCCCCAGCAAAAGGAAAACCCCGGTTTCCCGGGGGCGCGTCCAGCAGGGCAGAGGCTTCAGGGGACGAGAGGGCTTACTTCAGGGCCTGAATGAGGTGCGCCAGGGCGGTGATCAGGACCGCGACGGTGCCGAGGATCGCAAGGACCTCAGCCGTCTTTGGACGCCTTTTCCTCCGCTTCTCACGCGTGGTAGGATGCTTCTTGCGTGGTGAGCGCATAGCACCCACCCCCTTTCCGCGCCCGGAGCTGCCAACTCCGGGCGCTTTCGCGTTTGGAGTGGCCCCTCTCGTTTGTTCCCCTTGTCATGAAACCCGCCCAGGCTGGACAGGGGCAGTATACGGGAGCGGCGCGTGGAAGCAGCGAACCTCAGCGGTCCGTCGTCTCGACGTGACGCTCACACCCGTCGTGCTCGAACATGGCCCGCCCGTCCATCGCCGAGAGAGCGTTGGTACAGACGCCCCAGTCTGAAGCAAATTTGCCGCCTATGGCGGGGCTCGCAAGGCTTGTCATCCTGAGCGCAGCGAAGGGTCCCCTCGTTTGGGGATGCTTCGCTTGCGCTCAGCATGACAATATTTTTGCACTCTGCCGTAATTCAACGTGGAAGATGCCGTTCCAGCACTGCGGATGCGGCTCCTCCCTCTCCGCGTCGTCGCTGCTTCTCCGCCATACCTCAGTGCGGGTATAGCCCCCCGTCCACCCCGATGACCTGCCCCGTGATGTACCCGGCGGCGTCCGAGGCCAGGAACGCCACGAGCGCGGCGACCTCCCCCGGCTGGCCGAAGCGACCGAGCGGGATGCCGCCCAGGTACGTCTTCTGCACGTCCTCCGGGAGCCCCGCCGTCATGTCCGACTCGATGAAGCCGGGGGCGACCGCGTTCACGGTGATGCCGCGCCCGCCGTACTCCTTGGCGAGCGCCTTGGTCAGGCCGATCAGCCCCGCCTTGCTGGCGACGTAGTTGGCCTGGCCGGGGTTGCCCATCAGGCCCACCACGGAGGCGATGTTGACGATGCGGCCCGTGCGCGCGCGCATCATGTGCTTGATCGCGGCGCGGCTGGCGGCGAAGGCGCTGCCCAGGTTGGTGTCGAGAACGGCGTCCCAGTCCTCGTCCTTCATGCGGACGGCGAGGGTGTCCCGCGTGATCCCGGCATTGTTCACGAGCACGTCGAGACGTCCCATCGCCTTGATCACGTCCTCGACGAGTGTGCTCGCGTTGGCGGGCGTGGAGAGGTCGGCGCCGAACACCTGCGCGGGCACGCCGAGGGCGCGAATTTCCTCGGCCACGCGTTCGGCCTCCGATTGATTCCTGCCGTAATGCACCGCTACGCCGAAGCCCGCGCGTGCGAGCGAGAGGGCCGTCGCGCGCCCGAGGCCCCGGCTGGAACCGGTGACGAGGGCGACTTTCTGGGGTTGGGTCATGCCTGCTCCAGACGGGTCTTCACGCCGCCGAGATGGTGGCGGTTGTGGTAGAGGGTGAAGAGCAGCATCTCCCGCACGCTGAGTTCGCCCAGCACGGGGTGTGTCAGCGCGAAGCGGTCGAGGTCGGCCTCGGTCCAGCCCGCCAGCGCCGTGCGGACGGCGGCGGTGGCCTGCGCGTACTCCTCGACGAGGGTGGCCTGATCGCCCTGGGGATCGGGCACGTACCGGCCCGACGCCTTGGCCCCGCCCGCCAGCGCGTCGCGGTACTGGTCGCGGATGTCGAGGTAGGACCGCGAGGCCCGCCCCACCCCCCGCCGCCCGAGACGGTCCCGCGGAATCTGGAGGGCCTGGGCGACCGGCGCGTTCGAGAGCGTCAGGTGGTGGAGGTGGTGGGCCGGGGACCAGTCCTGGGCCGAGCCGCGCGTGAAGTCCTCGGCGGGCAGCTTGCGCAGATAGGTCACCACCTCCCCCTGCATCTGGGCGAGCGCCTGGAGGAGTTCTTCGCGGGTGTAGGCAGATTGAGCTTGCAGCGTGGTCATCCGAGATCGCCCGATTGTCCCACGTTCAGGGTCCGGGCGTCCGGCAGAATGCGTTTGACGAGGCCCGTGAGCACCGTGCCCGGGCCGAACTCGACGAAGGTGTCCGCCCCCAGGTCCGCGAGCCGCCGCACCGTCTCCACCCAGCGCACGCTCCCCGTGATCTGCCGCGCGAGCAGCCCCGGCAGGGCGGCGGGGTCCTCGTTCGGCTCGGCGGTCACGTTCGCCAGCACCGGGAAGGCGAGGGGGCCGAAGGTGGTGGCGTGCAGGTCGGGCGTCAGGGCGTCCTGCGCAGGACGCATCAGCGCGCAGTGGAAGGGCGCACTCACCTTGAGGGGAATGACCTTCAGGCCCCGGCCCTTGAGTTCGGCGGCGGCGGCGTCCACGGCGGCCTTCTCCCCGGAGATGACCGTCTGGGTCGGCGCGTTGAAGTTGGCAGGCTGCACGACGCCCTGTGCCCCCGCGCACACCTCGCGCACCACATCCGGGTCGCCCATCACGGCGCTCATCGCCCCGACGCCGACGGGCACAGCCTCCTGCATCAGCTCACCGCGCCGACGGGTCAGCCGCAGCGCGTCGGCGAGCCCCAGCGTTCCGGCGGCGACGAGGGCGCTGTACTCGCCCAGCGAATGCCCGGCGGCGAAGGCCGGGGATAATCCCGTTTTGGCCTGCCACGCCCGGTAGGCGGCGACCGACGCGGCGACGAGCGCGGGCTGCTGGTTGGCGGTGAGGGTCAACTCCTCCAATGGCCCGGTCTCGATCAACGACCGCAGGCCGGGGAGGGTCCGCTCGGTCTCGGCGTACACGGCCTCGGCCTCGGGGAAGGCGGCGGTGAGGTCGGCTCCCATGCCGACGGCGTGCGAGCCCTGGCCTGGGAAGAGAGCGGCGATGGTCACACGCCCACCGCTTCGCGCTCCGCCCGCGCCACGAGGCTGGGGGCCCCGCCCCACCACTTCATCGTCGAGGCCGCCCAACTCAGGCCGCCGCCGAACGCGACGAGGAGGAGCTGCTGGCCGTCGCGGATGCGCCCGTCGTCGAGGGCCTCCCGCAGGGCGAGGGGCACGGTGGCGCTCGACGTGTTGCCGTAGCGCCCCAGGTTGACGACCGTCTTGCTCAGGGGCATCCCCACCCGCTCGCACGCCGCCTCGATGATGCGGATGTTGGCCTGGTGGGGAACCAGCCAGTCCACGTCCGCGCTGCTCAGGCCCGTCTTGGCGAGGACCTCGTTGCCGCTGTCGCCGAGCACGCGCACGGCGAACTTGAAGACCTCGCGGCCATTCATCCCGACCGTCTCGCCCATCTCGAAGCCGCCGGGCAACCGGGGAGCGGCGCAGCGCAGGTAGAGGCTGGAGCCGCCCGCGCCGTCGGCCCCGAGCACGAAGTGCTGGAAGCCGTAGCCCTGGGGCACCGGGCCCACGACCGCCGCGCCGCCCCCGTCCCCGAAGAGGATGGCGGTGTTGCGGTCATCCTGGTCCACGATCTTGGAGAGGGCCTCGGCGCCCACGACGAGCCCCCGCCGCGCCGTGCCCGCCAGGATCAGGCCCTGCGCCACGCTCAGGCCGTACACGAAGCCGCTGCACGCCGTCGAGAGGTCGAAGGCGGCGGCCCCGGTCAGGCCCACCTGCATGGCGATGAGGGCCGCCGTCGAGGGCATCAGGGCGTCGGGGCTCACCGTCGCGCAGATCACGGCGTCCACCTCGAGCAGCGCGTCCGGATCACGCGCGAGCAGGTCACGCACGGCGCCCACCCCCACGTCCGAGGTGTACTCGTCCGGAGCGGCGAAGCGGCGCTCGCGGATGCCGGTGCGGCTCTCGATCCACTCGGCGTTCGTGTCGATCCGCGCCTCGAAGTCCGCGTTCGTGACCCTTCTAGGCGGCGCGTACGTGCCGAGGGCCGTGATGCCGAGGCTGGGGCGGGTGCCGGGGATCGGGGAAGCGGTCATGCGCAAACCGTATCATTCTTTGAACAGGCGTTCAAGGAATTGCGGGACTCGGTGCAAAGGGCCTCCTCTGAAAGGGAGAGGGGCACGTCCCGGCGGACGTGCCCCTCCCCTGGCGCCGCGTGTGGGGACGATTACTCGGTGCGCTGCTCCTGGGGTTGGTCCCCGGTTTGCGGCTCATCGGTAGCGTCCTGGGCGCCGGTCTGCGCGGTGAGCGACTGCTCATCGGTCGTCGCCTCCGGTTGCTCGACCACCATTTCCTGCGCACCGACCGGGGCCGACTCGGCGGCGTCGCTGCTGTCCGCCTCCTGGGTCGTCTGCCCGGCGCTCTGCGCTTGAACACCGTCCTGGGCCGCGTCGGTCTCGTCACCGCTGGGGGACGCTTCCTCAGTCTGAGCACCCTCACCCGTGGTCGTCGCCGTCTGGGTCTGCGCGCTCGCCAACCCGGCCAGGGCCTGCTGGAGGCCCTTCTCGCGGGTCAGGCTGACGAGGTAGCCGTTCAGGCCGTTCGGCCCGAGCTGGGTGCGAAGCTGCTGAAGGGTCAGGCCGTTGCTCTGGGCCAGCGCGTTCAGGGACGCGTCGAACTCGGCCTGGGTGACCTGCACCTTCAGGTCGTCGGCGAGCTGCTCCAGCGCGAGGTCACGGCGGACGCGGGCCTCGGCGTTCTTCGTCAGGTCGGCCATGAATTCGTCGAGCTTGCCCTGCTCCTGCATGAAGGTCTCGTACTCGGCCCACTTCACGCCCTGGCGGCCCAGGTCGTCCTGAATCTCCTCGAGCATCGCCTCGCGGCGGCGGTCGATCAGCGCGCGGGGAATCTCGGCCCCCATCCCCTCCACGAGCCCCGTCACGAACTCCTCGCGGCGGGCGGCGTCGCCCTCCTGGCGGGCGCGGCGCTCCAGTTCGGCGCGCAGGTCGGTGCGCAGGCGGTCCAGCGAGTCGAAGTTCAGGCTCTTGGCGAAGTCGTCGTCGAGAGCTTGAAGCTGCTTGGTCTGCACGCCCTGCACCCGCACCCGGACGGTGTGCTCGGGGTGCTCGTGGTCGCCGTGGCTATGGGCGGGGACGGTGATCTCCACCTCGTCGCCCACGTTCTTGCCGATCAATGCGTCGCGCACGTGCGGCTCGGCCACGTCGAGGTAGACGGGGTAGGTGCCGCCCTCCTCGCCGAGTTCCTCGATGGTCACCTGATCGGTCGCCTCGATGGGACGCTCGGCGGCCTGGAAGGTCGCGTTGCGCTCCTGGAGGTCGGCCAGCGTGCGGCCCAGCACCTCGTCGGTGATCTCGGGGGAAGCCGCCGTGAGCTGCACGCCCCTCCAGTCGCCCAGGGTGACTTCCGGGTACGTCTCGCCGTTCACCGTGAAGTCGAAGCCCTGCCCGCTCGTCAGCGCGCCCGGATTGATCTGCGCGTCCACGAGGTTGAGCCCGAGTTCGCGGGCGGCCTGCGGGTAGTGGGCCTGGAGGAGGCGCTCACGGACCTCCTGCTCGACATAGCCCTTGCCCACGCGGTTTTCGAGCACCTTGCGCGGCGCCTTGCCGGGCCGGAAGCCGGGCACGCGCACGTCGCGCGCGAGTCCCGCCCAGACCTGCTCGTAGGCGCGGTTCACCTCGGCGGCGGGCACCGCGACCCGGAATTGCACCTTGTTGCCTTCACGACTGATCAGCTCTGCCATACGTCTCCCATCCTGGCGCTCCCGTGCCCGGCCCGCTTGTTGCGCGGACTTCGGGTGGGGCGGGTCCTCTCGTGTGCCTGTGCCGCGCTCGCGCCCCCATCCCGAGTCGGAGCCGGGGCGCGCGACATGCCGCCGCGCATCATAAAGCCTGGGGCGCCGGGTGCGCGACTGCTCCGTAACGGTCCCACCGCGAGGGGTCAAAAGGTGCGGCGGCCCGCCGGAAAGACCGTGGGCCGCCGTCTTGCTGGTGGTGCGAGGAAAGGGACTTGAACCCTCACTCCCTCCGGGAACCAGATCCTAAGTCTGGTGCGTCTACCAGTTCCGCCATCCCCGCACACGTCAGGTCCCATCAAGGGAGAACCCCGGCCTCCACGCAGGGCGGTGACCGGGGCAGCTTGGGGTGGATTATGGGACTTGAACCCACGGCCTCCGCTTCCACAGAGCGGCGCTCTAACCAACTGAGCTAAACCCACCGCGCGCCCTTGCAGGCCCACACATCTTAGAGGGGGGGAGGCGGGGTGTCAATTGGTCCTGGGAGCAGGCCAAAGGGCCTACGTTCTTCTCCTTCCCACAACCCCCGGCCCTTCCCGACGCTACCCTGTTCCCACCTATGGAATTCAATCTGCCCGAGGACCTGCGGGACGTGCAGGCGACCGTCCGCGACTTCATGCTCAACGTGGTCGAGCCGTGCGCCCACGAGATCGAGGAGACGAACCGCGTTCCCGCCGAGCTGATGCGCGGGGCCGCCGACCTGGGCCTCTTCGGCCTGAGCATTCCCGAGGACTACGGCGGGGTGGGGCTCGGGGCCCTGGGCCGCTGCGCCGTGTACGAGGCGCTGGGGCAGGGACACATGGGCTTCGGAGGCGTGATCAGCGCGCACGCCTCCATCGGCACGAGCGGTCTGGTCAAATTGGGCAGCGAGGAGCAGAAGCGCAGGTTCCTCCCCCGCATGGCGAGCGGCGAGTGCATCGCGGGCTTTGCTATCACCGAGCCCAGCAGTGGGTCGGACGCGGCGAACATCCGCACCCGGGCGGAGCGGAAGGGGAACTGCTACGTTCTCAACGGCACGAAGCATTACATCTCCAACGCGCCCATCGCGGGCGTGCTGACCGTCATCGCCATCACCGACCCCTCGAAGGGCACGCGCGGCATGAGTGCTTTCCTGGTCGAGCCGCAGAGCACGCCCGGTGTTCGCGTGGGCAAGATCGACGAGAAGATGGGCCAGAAGGGCTCGCTCTCCGCCGAGGTCATCTTCGAGAACGCCGAGATTTCCGCCGAGAACCTCCTCGGCCCCGAGCACCTGGGCTACCGCGAGGCGCTGGGCATCCTGACGAACGGGCGGGTGGGGATCGCCGCGCGCTCGACGGGGGCCATGCAGCGCCTCCTCGACCTCTCCATCAATCATGCCAAGAGCCGCGAGCAGTTCGGCCAGCCCATCGCCGAGTTCCAGGCGGTCCAGTTCATGCTCGCGGAGATGGAGGTCGCCATCCAGACGAGTCGCCTGCTGTGGCAAAAGGTCGCCTGGATGGTCGAGCAGGGCCAGGACGTGCGCCGCATGGCCTCGGTGGCGAAGTACCACGCGACCGAGATGCTCTCCCAGGTCGCCGACAAGGCCGTGCAGGTCGCGGGCGGCATGGGCTACATGAAGGACTCGCCCGTCGAGCGGTACTACCGCGACCAGAGGTTGCTCCGGATTTACGAGGGCACCAGCGAGATTCAGAAGCTGATCATCGCGCGCGACTTGCTGGCGTAGGCAGTCCGGCTCTGACCTGTAGCTTTCGCCAGCAGGGACGGATCTACGAGGCGAGGTTTCCAGGAGAAAATCAGGTTGTCTACCTCTGCGACGATTGTGAATCCGTTTGGTACGAGCGAATTCACTTGGCGTCAAGCCCTCCCAGTGCCCTCCACGCCGAATTCAGACAGCGAGGTTTGCCTGAGAACTGGGAGCTGTTGACTGATCTCAAAAAGTTGTGAAGCAGTCGAAACTTGGGCAGGCCGATGACGGGAGTTGGCCTGCCTGGGAGCTTGCCGTTCCTCACCCCCTCAACCCTAAACGTTGCGTCAGCTTCCCAAAACGCCCGGATCATCCTGCCGGGCGTAGGGTTTTCTTGTGCTGGACGCGCTGTAGACCGTTCGGTGGGGCACAGTGCTGCGCTTGCCACTCTCCCCGAAAGTTGATATAGTTGCACTCAAGTTTCCTGGCATCTCCAGCGCCAGAAGCTCCACCGCAGGACCGCTTTCGGGCGAAAGGAGCCTCCATGCCCACCGAAAACCTTCCCACCCCGCTGCCCGCCAACGTGCCCGTGTGCCCGGTGCGCGGCAGCGTCATTTACCCGACGATGGTGCAGCACATCGACGCCAGCCGCGCCGTCTCCATCCAGGCCATCGAGGCGGCGATGGGGGGCGAGAAGGTCATTCTGATCGTCTCCCAGCGCGACAAGGACGTGGACGACCCGCAGGGGAGCGACCTTTACGACGTGGGTACGGCCTGCAACGTGCTGCGCGTGCGCAAGAACCCCGACGGCACCGTGCAGATGCTCGTGGCCGCCACGTCGCGCGCCCGCGTGACGCGCTACACCCGGGGCGATTACCTCAAGGCCGACATCGTGGCGCTGCCGACCGAGACGGGCGATCCCGTCGAACTCCAGGCCCTGACCCGCGAGCTGCGTGAGAAGTTCGAGATCGTGGCACAGGGCGGCAAGGTGAGCGCCGAGAGCGTCCAGGCCATCCAGGGCAAGGACAACGCCGGTGAGATGGCCGACCACATCGCCTTCAACCTCGACTTCAAGCTGGAGGACAAGCAGGCGATCCTGGAGGCCACCCGGGTGACCGACCGCATCCGCCGGGTGCTGACCCTCCTCGACACCGAGCAGGAGGTGCAGGCCGTCCAGGCCCGCATCCGCGCCCAGGTCAAGGAGGAGATCGACAAGAACCAGCGCGAGTACTATCTGCGCGAGCAGATGAAGGTCATCCAGAAGGAACTCCAGGGTGGTGAGGACGGCGAGGAGGGCGACGAAGCCGAAGTTTTCCGCGCCAAGATCGACGCGCTGGGCCTGAGGCCCGAGGTCAAAAAGGAGATCGACCGCGAGGTCAACCGTCTGGGCCGGATGCATCCTGACGCCGCCGAGGCGTCCGTCATCCGCACCTACCTCACCTGGGTCACCGAACTCCCCTGGAACGTCCGCAGCGAGGACCGGCTGGACGTGCCCGAGGCCGCCAAGATTCTCGACGACGACCACTACGGCTTGGAGAAGGTCAAGGACCGCGTGCTGGAGTTCCTCGCCGTGCGTAGATTGCGCAAGGAGCGGGCCGAGCGTGGCGAGATCGACGCCGCCGAGGTCAACAAGGGGCCGATCCTGGTGTTCACGGGCCCTCCTGGTGTCGGCAAGACGAGCATCGCGCAGAGCATCGCCAAGGCGCTGGGGCGCAAGTACGTCCGCATCGCCCTGGGCGGCGCGCGGGACGAGAGCGATATCCGCGGTCACCGCCGCACCTACATCGGCGCGATGCCGGGGCGGCTTATCCAGGGGATGCGGACGGCGGGCACCAAAAACCCGGTGATCCTGCTCGACGAGGTGGACAAGCTGGGATCGAGCTACCAGGGGGACCCCTCCAGCGCGCTGCTCGAAGTCCTCGACCCGGCGCAGAACCAGCACTTCACCGACCACTACCTCGGCGTGGCCTTCGATCTCAGCGAGGTCATGTTCATCGCCACGGCGAACTACCCCGAGCAGATTCCCGCCGCCCTGATGGACCGCATGGAGGTCATCGACTTCTCCTCGTACATCGAGCAGGAGAAGCTGGAGATCGCCAAGCGCTACCTGCTGCCCCGCCAGCTCGTGCAAAACGGGCTTAAGGAGAACCAGATCGGCTTCACGGACGCGGCGCTGGAGCGGCTGATCAGCCACTACACCCGCGAGGCGGGCGTGCGCAACCTGGAGCGCGAGATCGGCACGGTGGCCCGCAAGGTCGCCCGCCGCATCGCCACCGGGGAGGTCAAGCGGGTCAAGGTGACCGACAAGGAACTCGACCGCTACCTCGGCCAGAGCCGCTACCAGCCCGAGTCGGAGGCGCGCGAGGACATGGTGGGGGTGTCCACGGGGATGTTCTACACCCCCGTCGGCGGCGACATCCTCTTCGTGGAGACCTCGGTGATGCCCGGCAAGGGGGGCCTCGTCCTGACCGGCCAGCTCGGCGACGTGATGAAGGAGTCGGCCCGCGCCGCCCTGACGTACGCGAAGAGCAACGCGGGGCGCTTCCACCTCGACCGCGAGAAGATCGACAACTCCGAAATCCACATCCACGTCCCGGCGGGGGCGATCCCCAAGGAAGGTCCCAGCGCGGGCGGCGCCATCGCCACCAGCCTGATCTCGGCCCTCAGCGGCGTCCCGGCGCGGCGTGACGTGGCGATGACGGGAGAGATGACCCTGACGGGGCGGTACCTGCCCATCGGCGGCCTGAAGGAGAAGGTGCTCGGCGCGCGGCGCGCGGGCATCCGCCACATCATCATGCCCAAGGCGAACGAGGCGGACCTGCGGGACATCCCGCTGCACCTGCGCTCCTCGATGCGCTTCCACCCCTGCGAGACGGTGGACGAGGTGCTCGACGTGGCCCTCGTCGGCGGGCTGGCGGCGCTGGAACGCGGCACGGACGCTCCCCTGGAGGTGACCCCGCCCGCTCCGAAGCGCAAGTCCACCCGGCGGGCACCCGGCGCGAGCGCGTAAAGTCAGCCCCTCTCGCCTGCCCTCCCTCGGTCACCCGCCGGGGGAGGGTTTTTGGTGCCGTCTCTGCCACGGCTTACGCCCGGTTAACCCTCCAGGGGCTCCCTGCCCGGCAGCGTTTATCCTGTCCCCGATGCCTGCGCCGCTGACGTTCCTGGTCGCCAGCCCCCACCTGCACGGGTTCTTCGGGGGCGCGGTGATCTTGCTGCTCGAACACGACGAGAAGGGGGCGATGGGGCTGGTCGTCACCTCACCGCTGCGGCAGACGGTGCAGGAACTCCTCCCCGACGTGCCCGGGGGGGAGGCGGGGGGCGCGTGGTCGGGCGGCCCGGTGGACCCCACGGTGGGGTGGTGCCTGTACCGCGATCCCACGAATCTGCCCGGAGAGGTGCGCCTCGCTCCTGGCCTGCTCGTGACGAGCAGCCTCGACGTGTTGCGGGCGGTGATGGCGAGCGGGCAGACCTTCATGCTGCTCCTGGGCTACGCGGGGTGGGCGGCGGGCCAGCTCACCGAGGAGGCGCGCGAGGGCACCTGGCTGTGGGTCGAGCAGGACACCCCCGACCTCCTCTGGAAGGTGCCCACCGAGGAACGCTGGCAGGCCGCCCTCGACCGCCTGGGGGTCAACCCGGAGACGATCATGCCGGGGGGAGCGCAGGCCTAGAGACTCCTCCGTCGCTTGCAGGATCGGAGGGGGCCGTGCTAGTATCCCTCTCGCGCCGGAAACGGCTCGCCACCGCGGTATTCGGCAGTAGCTCAGTGGCAGAGCGTCCGACTGTTAATCGGATGGTCGTAGGTTCGACCCCTACCTGCCGAGCCACAAGAGAACAACCTCGTCGCTGACGGGGTTTTCTTTTTATTGTTCTTGGGGCAGAGGGTGCTTCGCCGCCGTGATCGCGTTCTCCGAAGCTGGGAGACAAGCCTACGATCATGTCTCGTCGCATCAAGTTCACGAACCAGGTTCAAAACAAAATATCCCCGTCCAGGACGGGGACTTTTGCGTCTGGTGGCCAGGGCCGGACTTGAACCGGCGACCCAACGATTTTCAGTCGTTTGCTCTACCAGCTGAGCTACCTAGCCGTGCCCCAGAAAGGGCCTTGGCGGTCCGGACGGGATTTGAACCCGCGACCTACTGCGTGACAGGCAGTTATGCTAACCGCTACACTACCGGACCACACGCGCCGCAAAAAGCAGCGGGGTTAAGGATAGCCGCGCCCCCCGGGCTTGTCAACCGGCCCACAGTTGCGCCCCCGCCTAGAAGGGCACGGCCCGCACCCCCTGCACCGGCTCGGGCAACGTGGGGTCGAGCAGGAGTTCGAGGTACTCGCGCTCGGGGAGAGCGTCGATGATGGCGAAGCCCGCCTCGCGGTCGAGGAGGATGCCGCCGCCAGGCTGGGTGTGGCCGTACACGCCGAAGCTCAGGCCCGCCCGGCGAACGTACTCGGGGGTCTCGCGAAACCAGCGTTTGGCGCCCGGGTCGGCGTAGAAGAGGTCGTCGTAGTGGGTGTGGGCGGGCAGGGGCGAGACGTGCGCAAAGTGCACGCCCCCCACGCGCAGTTCGCGGACAAAGCCCTCCATCCAGCCCCGCAACGTCCCGGGCAGGAGCTGACCGCCGTGCGCGGGGTCAAACTCCACGTGGACGAGCCCGCCGCTCGTGCCCAGGACGAACCGGGGGTCGAGCACCGCGGCGTCGTGGTTGCCGAGCACGATGTGAACGGCCCGGGGGGCGGCCTCCTGGTAGGCCCGCAGCCGCTCCAGGTGCCTGACCTGCTCGCGCGCCGCGATGAGCAGATGATCCGGGTCGCGCGGGTTGAAGCGGGCCACGCCCGTCAGGCGCTCGTAGTCCCGCAGGCTTTTGGGATGCACGAGGTCGCCGAGGAGCACCACCTGGTACAGCCCGGCCTGCACCGGGGGCGTCGGGCGAAAGTGCGCGTCCACGCAGCTCGCCGCCCGCAACGCCCCCCACAGCCCGTCCCAGTCGGCGTGCACGTCCCCGACTGCGATGAATTTGCGCACGCGAAAGCCTCCCTAGCCCTTCAAGATCGCCTGGAGTTCCTTGTAGATGGCGCGGCTTTCTTGCACCGTCTCGCCGTAGCCGCGCAGCAGCACCCGGGTCGCCTCGCCCCCCTTGCCCGCCGCCTTGAGCTGTTCGAGCAGCTCCTCGATGTGGCGCCGGGCCTTGTCCATCTGGGGATCACGGGGGGGGTCGGGCAGACGCGGCGTGCTCCTGGCGGCGGGCGTCTCTCCCACCTCCGCGTCGAGGTCGCTCGTGTTCGGGCCGTCCTCCGGGTCGTACTCCACCCACTGCCCCTCCGCCGGGGTGGGCACGCCGAAAAAGCGCGCCGCGTCGGCCAGGGCGCGGAGCTTGGCGTCGTGGAGGGTGTGGCCGCCGCTCAGCCCCTCGCGGGTGGCTCCTCCGACGGTCAGGCGGGCGCGGACCACGGGCGGCTCGGCGCTCTCGCAGGCCCACCCGAGGGACCAGCTCTCGTCCACGGGGTCGAGGTGGGGGGCGAGGGCGTCGGGGTCGGGGGCGAGGGTCACGCGGGCCTGGTCGCCGCGCACCTCGGCCACCGCCCAGGCGGTCAGGGCGGCGCGCAGGGCCTCGCGGATGGAGTGGGGGTCGGCCATATACGCGCCGGATTCTAGCGGCCAGGGGCGCCGGGAGGGGGGCGAGGTGACATTCGTCAACCCCGACCCCTGACGACCCGCCATGCCGGGGGCGCACCCGACCCCCTTGAATGCAGTGGAACTCTCGGGTCACGTTGGGATACCGACGAAAGCAGAATTGAGAGCGCATTAGTCCCTGGGCACGCCGAACACCTACCTCTGCCCCCACGCCAACCCCGCCCCCGCCAGCAGCACGAGCGCCGAGACGCCCAGCCCGGCGCGCCGGCCCCCCACCCCGTCCGACAGCGCCCCCGTAAGCAGCGGCCCGAGGGTCTGCCCGGCGGCGAAGATCACCGTGAAGGCGGCGATGCCCCGGCCCCAGGCGGGCTCGGGCAGGCTGCGCCGCGCGAGGATGGTGGTGAAGGTGACGACGGCGAGGAAACTCCCGCCGAACAGCAGCCCCGACAGCAGCAGCGCCGCGGGGTGGGTGGAGAGCAGCGGCAACGTGGCCCCGACGGCGAGCGTGAACATCTGCGCACTCATCGCCCGCGCGCCGGGAAGGTGCGTAGCAGGCCGCTGCCAGAAGAGGGCGCTGAAGATGACCGCCAGCCCCAGCACCGCCCAGAAGGGGGTAATCAGCCCGCCCGCCCCGCTCAATCGCAGGAAGGCGACGATAAAGGTGATATACGCGATGTACCCGACCCCGAAACAGGCGTAGGCGGCAAAAGCCCGGGTCAGCGGCGCGAGGGAGGCGCGACCCGTTCCCGCCACACTCGCTCCCCGGTCGGGCAGACGGGCCAGGGCGGGAAGGGTGGCCCCGAGGGCGAGGAGAGACGCGCCGCCCAGGACCGCCCACGCTCCCCGCCACCCGTGGTTCAGGAGGGGCGGCAGCAGGAGGGCTGACGCGAGGATGCCCACCCCCGCCCCGCCGTAGAACACGCCGAGCAGCAGGGCACTCCTGGAGGGGTGGGCGCGGGCGGCCAGCGAGGCGAGCGCCCCGCCCGTCACGAACACGTAGGCGCCGCCGAGCCCCGCCAGAAAACGCAGGGCGAGCAGGGCCGGAGCCCACCCCGTCCCCGCGCAGGCGAGCAGGGCGAGGGCGGTGAGGCCCATCCCGAGCGCGAAGACCCGCCGCAGACCCAGCCGCGCCGCGACCCCGGTGGCCGTCAGCGCCCCGGCCAGGTACCCGACCGCGTTCGCCGCGTTCATCGCCCCCGCCAGGGTGAAGGACCAGCCCAGGTCCGCGCGCATGGCGGGCAGGATCAGGGCGTAGGCGAAGCGGGCGAAGCCGAGGGCCACCGCGCCCCCCAGGGAGAGGAGGGCCATCCTCCACAGCGCTTGAGGGAGGGACTCGGAGGGGGTCAACGGAGGCTCAGGCGCAGTTCCTGTAAGCCGCGCAGGGTGAAGTTCGGGCGGTAGGCGAGCGGTTGCTCCGGCACCCGGTAGTCCGGAAAGCGGGTCAGCAGCCGGGTCAGGAAGACGCTCCCCTCCAGCCGCGCGAGGCTCGCCCCCAAGCAGTAGTGCGCCCCCGCCGCGAAACCCAGGTGGTGGCGGGCATTCTCGCGGGCAAGGTCGAGGGCGTGCGGGTCATCGAAGACGCGCGGGTCGCGGTTGGCCCCGGCGAGGCTGACGCTGAGGAACGTCCCCGCCGGAAGTTCGACCTCCCCGAGCGTCAGCGGGTGGAGGGCCACCCGCCCCGTCCCCTGCACCGGGGAGAGGAAACGTAGCAGTTCCTCGACCGCGTTGCCCGCGCGCTCCGCCGGGTTCTCGGCCAGCCACGCCCGCTGATCCGGGGACTCGTGCAGGGCGTGGAGGCTCCCCGAGATCAGGTTGCTCGTCGTCTCGTGCCCGGCGACGAGGAGGAGAACGGCGTTGGCGAGGAGTTCTTCCCCGCTCAGCCGCCCCCCCTCGTTCCCGGCGGCGGCGAGGGCGGAGAGGAGGCCGGGTTGGGGCTTGGCGCGCAGGTCGTCCGCCAGGGTGCGGAAGTAGGAGCGCATCGCCCGCGCGTCGGCCTCCACCTGCGCCCAGCGTTCCGGCGTCACGTCCAGCCCGCCGATCAGGTCCGCCACGGAGGCCGACCACCCGCGGAAGCGCTCGGCGTCCGCACCGCTCAGGCCCAGCATCCGCACGATCACGGTGACGGGCAGGGGCACGGCGAGGGCGGCCACCCCGTCGGCCTCCCCCTGCCGGGCCGCCTCGTCCAGCAGTTCGTCCGTCAGCGACCCGATGAACTCGCGGCTCTCCTCCAGCACGCGCGGGGTGAAGGCCCGCTGAGCCAGCGAGCGCAGGCGGGTGTGACTCGGCCCGTCGTGGAAGAGCATCATCGGGGCCATCACGGCGTGGCTTTCGCTCGCCCGGAAGGCGTCGCCGCCCTCGTACTTGGTGGTGCGGACATGGGGGCTTTTCAGGGCCGCCGAAACCGACGCGTGGCCGGTCAGGAGCGCGAGACCCATCTGGGGGTCGTAGAGCACGGGCGAGACCTCGCGCGCCCGGTCGAGGAAGGCGGGCGGGTCGGCGAGGTGGCCGCCCTGCCAGAAGGCTTCGAGAATCGCCGCCCGGTCGGGGGAAGAGGTGGGCATGCCGACAGGCTACCCCCCGGCGCCCCTGCTAGCCTGCCCGCATGTGGCGGTGTCGGCGGGGAGCGGGAGCTTGAGGCTGGTCGTGGGCGTGAGCGGCGGGAGCGGCATTCCCTACGCCCTCTCCATCCTGCGCGCCCTGCACGAGTTGGGGGCCGAGACCCACCTGATCGTGAGCAGCGGCGCCAAACGGGTGATGACGGCGGAGGGCGGGCCGGGCCTCGCCGACCTCACCGCCCTGGCGAGCGTCACCCACGAGGACCGCGACCTCGCGGCGAGCGTGGCGAGCGGGAGTTACCGCACGGACGGGATGCTGGTCGTGCCGTGCTCCGCCGGAACGCTGGCGAAGGTCGCGCACGGCTTTGCCGACAACCTGCTCTCGCGGGCCGCCCACGTCACCCTCAAGGAGCGCCGCCGCCTCGTCCTCGTCGTGCGCGAGGACCCGCTGCCGCGCCCGATGCTGGAGAACATGCTGCGGGTCTTCGACGCGGGGGCCACCGTCATGACGGCCAGCCCCGGCTTCTACCACGCGCCGGAGAGCGTGGACGACCTCCTGCACTTCGTCACCGCGCGGGTGCTCGACCAGTTCGGGCTCGACGTGCCGAAGTTCAGGCGATGGCGCGAGTGAGGACGGGAAGCGTCGCCGCCCTCCTCCCCGCCGCCGGGTCGGGCACCCGCCTGGGCCGGGGGCCGAAAGCCTTCGTGGAGGTGGCGGGTGCGAGCCTGCTCGCGCGCAGCGTCGCCTGCCTCGCGCCCCTGGTGGACGAGGTGATCGTGGCGCTCCCGGAGGGGCTGGCCTTGCCCGGAGGTCTCCCCGCCCGCGCGGTCCCCGGCGGCCCCACCCGGCAGGAGAGCGTGCGGCGGCTGCTGGAGGCCACGGGCGCCGGGGTCGTCCTCGTCCACGACGCGGCGCGGCCCTTCCTCCCCTCGCGGGTGGTCCGCGAGGTGGCCGCCGCCGCGCGGGAGGTCGGTGCGGCGACGGCGGCCCTGCCGGTCGCGGACACCCTCGTGCGGGCGGGTGAAGGGGGCGGCTGGGGCGGCCTCGTCCCCCGCGAGGGGCTGTGGGCGGTGCAGACGCCGCAGGGTTTCCGGCGGGACACGCTCGCCCACGCGCACGAGAGAGCCCTGGCCGAGGGCTTCACCGCCACCGACGACGCGGGGCTGGTCGCGCGGCTGGGGGGCGAGGTCGCGCTCGTGCCGGGGGACGCGCGGCTGTTCAAGGTCACCACGCCCGGGGACCTCGCCCTGGCCCACGCGGTCGCGTTGCTGTGGGATGCTGGGGGGGATGACGCCTGAGCCCGAGGCCGCCGTGCCCCCCGTCTCCCCCACGCCGCATACGTACTTTGCGCCCGCCAAGGTGAACCTCGGCCTGAGCGTGCGTGACCAGCGCGCGGACGGCTACCACGAGCTGCACTCCATCATGGTGCCCCTGGCGGTCGGCGACGACCTGGAGATCGGCCCCGCCGAGACCCTGACCCTGCGGGTGGAGGGGGCCCCGGGCCTTCCCGCCGACGAGCGCAATCTGGTCTACCGGGCGGCGCGGGCGTACCTGGACGCGGCGGGGGGGGCGGGCGGCGCGCAAATCACCCTCCACAAGCGGCTGCCCCTCGCGTCGGGGCTCGGCGGCGGCAGCAGCGACGCGGCGACGACCCTGATGGCGCTGGCGCGGCTCTACCCCTCGGGCGTGAACCTCCCGGCGCTGGCCCGGTCGCTCGGCGCGGACGTGCCCTTCTTCCTGCTGGGCCGCGCCGCGATCAGCCAGGGAACCGGCGAGGTGCTGACCCCGCTGCCGGTGCCGCACGTGCCGCTCGTGCTCGTGAATCCCGGCGTGGAGGTCAGCGCGCGGGACGCCTACGCCTGGCTCGACGAGGAGGAGGACTACACCCCCGAACTCGACGTGGAGGGCATCCTGGCGGCCCTCACGGGCGGGCGGGCGGTGCCCTACCTCAACGCCCTGCAAGGTCCGGTCGCCGCCCGCCACGCCCCCGTCCGCGAGGCACTCGCCGCCCTCTCGGGGGTGGGCCTGCGCTCTCCGCTGATGAGCGGCAGCGGCGCGACCTGCTTTGCCCTGGCAGAGGGGGACGATCAGGCGCACGACGCGGCGGCCTTCCTGCGGGCGCGGCACCCCGGGTGGTGGGTGCAGGCGACGCGGACGCTGTAGGAGGCAGGCGGGCGACCCGGAAGACCGCCCGCGTTCCGGAGGCCAACACGGCCCCGGTGGCGGACGGTCTGCGCGCCCTAGGTCCCTCAGGCGTCGGCCAGCCTGCGGAACAGCTCGTCGTACTCGTCGAGGATGCAGTCGCGGCCCTGGGCGAAGCGGACCCGGCGTTCCAGGCTCCCGGCATAAGCGTCGTCCTGGGCCGGAGGGGTGAGAGCGGCGGCGCCCCGATCCTCCACCTCGGCCTCCCTGCTGCCGCGCTCCTTCAGCTCCCCGGCGCTCAGCCCTTCGTCAGAATCCGCACGGTGAGGATCTTGTCGGGGGTGACGCCCTCGATGGGGGCCTCCTGGCCGCCGCTCGTGTCGGAGGTGCGGGTGAGCTTGGGCAGCACGTCCTCGCCGCGCACGACCTTGCCGAAGATGGTGTGCTTGCCGTTGAGGAAGTCGGTGGGCGCGAAGGTGATGAAAAACTGCGAGCCGTTCGTCGCCGGGCCGCTGTTCGCCATCGCCAGGATGCCGGGGCCGTCGAAGGTCAGCCGGGTGCGGAACTCGTCGGCGAAGGAGTAGCCGGGGCCGCCCGTGCCCCACTCGGCCCTCTTGCTCTCGTCCACGCTCCCCGGGTCGCCCGTCTGCGCCATGAAGCCCTCGATCACCCGGTGGAAGCGGATGCCGTCGAAAAAGTGGTTGCGCGCGAGCGTCACGAAGTTGTTCACCGTGACGGGCGTCTCCTGCTCGTACAGGTCGGCGAGAATCTGGCCCCGGTCGGTGTCGATCAGGGCGTAGTAGTCCTTGCCCTCTTGCAGGCTCAGGGCGGGCTCGGACTTGAACTCGCGCACCGGCTTGTCGCTGAGGAAGGGCACCAGCGTGTACCCGGCGGGAACCGGGCCGGGCTGGGTGACCGCCGGGGTCTGCGCCGCTGAGGTCTGGGCCGCCGAGGTCTGGGCGGTGTCGGGCTTCGCGGCAGTCTCGGTACTCCCGGTCTGGGTCTCCCCCTCCGGCGTCTGGGTGCTCCCGCTCTGGACGGTCTCGGTCTGCTCGGTCTGGGTGTCGGTGTTCGCCGCGTTCCTCTCCTGGCAGGCGGTCAGGGCGAGGAGGGCGGTCAGGATGAGGGCGGCCTGTTTCACGGGGGCAGTCTAGAGCGTTTGGGTGAGGAACGCCGGACGCGGCCCGGGGGCGGGGTCATCTCCTACACTGGGCGGATGATCGTGACGATTGACGGCGTGGCCGCCAGCGGCAAGTCGAGCGTGGCGTCGGGCGTCGCGCGGGCGCTGGGCATTCCCTACGTCAGCAGCGGCTTCCTCTACCGCGCGGCGACCCTGCTCGCCCTGGAAGCGGGCCTGAGGCCGGACGACCCGGCGGCCCTCCTCGCCCTCCTGCGCGGGCGGCCCCTGCGGCTCGAACCCCTCGCGGGGGGCAACTGGGTGTGGCAGGGAGAGCGCGACCTGACCCCGGGGCTGCACTCCTCGCGGGTGGACGCCGCCGTGAGCGCGGTCGCCCGCCTCCCCGAGGTCCGCGCGTGGGTGGACGCCGAGCTGCGCGGCCTGCCCGCCCCCTTCGTCGCCGAGGGGCGCGACATGGGCACGAACGTCTTCCCGCACGCGGACGCCAAGTTCTACCTCACCGCCAGCCCGCGGGTCCGCGCCGAGCGCCGGGCCCAGGAACGCGGCGAAGACGCTGACGCTACCCTGGCGGCCCTCACCGAACGTGACCGCCGCGACGCCGCCCAGAGTGCCCCCGCCCCGGACGCCCGGGTGATCGACACCGGCCCGCTGACGCTGGAGGGCGTGATCGAGGCGGTGCTCGCCGGGCTGCCCGCCCGGACGGCGTAGCCCGGACGCCCAGCGCCCCGGGGAGACGGGCACGACCCGTAGCCGGAAGGTCACGGTGCCGACCCGCCCCACCGCCTCGCCGTCCAGCGGCAGGCGCACGAGTAGGTCGCGCTCCGGGTCGGTGAGCTGCACGAGCAGGGGCGCGGCGGGGGGCAGCGTCAGCGAGGCGGTGCCGTCCGCGCCGCTGCGGGCGAGCAGGGGACGGCCCGGCAGGGGCAGCGGACGCCCCCCCACGCCCCGCCCGAAGAGCTGCATCAGCACCCCCGGGCGGGGCCCCCCCGCGTCGCTCGCGGTGAGGACGACGCGGACCTGGGGTGCGGGGAGGGGCGGCTCGCCGGGCGGCTGGGGCGGCGGGACGACACTCAGCAGCAGCGCGGCCAGCAGGGCGGGGAGGGTCAAGGGCGGGCTCCTTTCCGAAAGGGCGAAGGCGGGGGACTTCGAGGATGATCCCCCCGCCCCCCGCCCCCTGTTGTCGCTCGTCAGGCTGGTCGCCCGTCTACCGCAGCGACTCCTGCGCGTACTGCACGGCTGCCGCCGCGTCCACGATGCCGTAGCCGAAAAAGCCCCCGGTCGGGTAGTCGGGCTTGCTGTTCTGGCCGGTGATCGTGCTGTTCGCGCTCCAGGTGAGCACCTGCCGCACCTGCTCGGGGGTGATGCCGGGCCGGGCCTGGTAGATCAGGGCGACGACGCCGGTCGCGTTCGGCGCGGCCATCGAGGTGCCCTGGAGGAAGGCGTAGGGGTTGTTGGGAGCCTGCGAGCGCGGCACGGTGGAGAGGATCGTGCCGCCGGGCGCGGCCACCGTCACGTAGTTCCCCGAGCTGGAAAAGGCGGTGCGGCGGTTGTCGTTGCTCGTCGCTCCCCCGCCGATCACGCCGGGAATCTCGGTGCTGTACGAGACGGGCCACGACGGGCGGTTGTTGTCACGGTAGGAGTTGCCAGCCGAGAAGACGTAGGTCACGCCCTTGGCGGTGCCGTACTCCAGCACGTCCCGGAAGGCGCGGGTGCGCTGGCTGCCGCCCCAGGAGTTGTTCACGACCTGTGCCCCGCAGTCGGCGGCGTACTTCAGCGCGCGGGCGAGCATGTAGTTCGTCCCGCCGAAGTACCCGAGCCCGCGCAGCGCCATGATCTTGGCCTCGGGTGCGACGCCCACCACGCCCTGCCCGTTCGCGGCGGCGGCGATGGTGCCCGAGACGTGCGTGCCGTGGCCGCCCGTGTCGGACGGGTCGGCGTCGTCGTCCACGAAGTCGTAGCCGTTCACGCCGGGGCAGGTCGTGGAGGAGGGGTTGGGGTTTTGCCACAGGTTGGGGGCGAGGTCCGGGTGCCCGAGGTCGACGCCCTGGTCGATCACCGCCACGACCACGCCCTTGCCGGTAAAGCCCGCGTCCCACGCGGCGGGGGCCTGCACGCGGTAGATGCTCCAGAGGTACTTCTCGTTCGTGTAGGCCGTCCGCCCGTTCGCCGATTGGGCGGCGGTCACGTCGAAGGGATTCTTGCCGTTCGCGTCCACCGGGCTGTTGACGAAGTAGGGATCGGTGACGCCCGCCGTGAAGCCGGTCGCCGCCGCGCGCAGCCCGCCCGTGCGCACACTCTGCGTGGCGAGGGAGACGCTCTCGGCCCCCGGGCTCTCGACCCGGTAGTTCGGCTCGGCGTACTCGACGCCGCTCTGACCCGCGTAGCGCTCGGCGTAGGCGGCCTCCTGGCCCTCGGGCACCGACACGAGCGCGAGGCGGCCCCAGCCGTCACTCGCCGTGGCGGAGAGCACCCGCGTGTTGCTCAGGGGCTGCACGCTCGCCGCCGTCAGGCCCGACCTGTACTTCACGACGATCTGGCCGGGCATCAGCGCGCCGGAGGGGGCGGCCCCGTCCGTGGTGGTCGTGGGCTGGGTGCCGCAGGCGGCGAGCAGGGCCGTCAGCCCCAGGAGAGAAAAGAACCGTTTGTTCATGGACGCTCCTCAGTTCCCGGTCTTGAAGATGAATTCCTGGCTGTCCGCGCTGCGGTAGCCCGTCTCCTGAAGCCGCTGGTAGGCCGCGCCCGGCAGCTCGAAGCGCTGCGGCACCTGCCCGGTCGCCTGCACGACGCCCGCCGCGACCTGCCCGCGCCAGGTGTTGAGCACGCTCTGGGGGCCGCGCGCTTTCAGCGTGCCCGCGCTCTTCCAGCGGGCGGCCTCGGCCCTGAGCGGGTCCTTGCCGATGTAGTCGAGCAGCTCGGTGCTGTCGTCGGTGCTGACCTGCCACACATAGTCGGCGTTCGCCTCCAGGGTGAGCGGCACCTGGACGCTGGTGTTCGTCGTGTAGCCGACCCAGACGGGCGTGGCGCCGGTCTCGGTCAGGCGGTACAGGCCCACGGCGTAGGTCTTGGCCCGCTCCACGCCGTTCCAGCTCAGGGTGGGCGTGCGGGAGGCGCCCTCCTCCTCCTGGCCGGGCGTCTGCGGCGCCGGAATCCCGATGAAGTCCGCCGTCAGCGCGTCGCCCAGGTTGTTGCCGTCGCGCCACGCGGTGAAGGAGGAGGTGCCCGTCGCGGTCTGGCCGTCGGCGCTGGAGCGAAACAGGCTGGTCTCGACCGTCACGTTCTGGGCGACGTTCCCCTCCGCGAGCTTGACCACGCGCAGGTCGTGGCTGCCCGCCGGATTCAGGGTGTAGTACTGCCCCAGCGGGAAGGTGCCCGAGGTGATCGCGGGCTCGAAGGCGGGCGAGGTCAGCACGTCGAAAATCGCCCCGGTGGGCTTGTCGACCGCCGCCGCGTCGTAGCGGATGGGCTGGGTGGTCACCCGCGGGTTGGTGGCGGGGTCGAAGTCCTCCAGCGTGATGTCGCGCGTGTCGGTCGCGCCGCTCGTGAAGACCGGCACCTCGGGGAGGTACTGGAACTTGCTCCAGAAGACCGAGGCCGAGGTCTCGCTCTCCTCGCCGCCGTCGAAGTTCCCGGCCCACATCGCGCCGGACACGGCGTTGAGGTTCTGGGTGGTCTGCACCGGCAGCAGGTAGCGGCCCTGGGCGTCCGTGCGGACGACGCGGCTGCCACCGTAGATGACCAGTCCCGTCTCGCCCGGCTGCGGCAGCGTCGCGAACGCGGCGGCGAGGTTCGGGATCGCCGAGAACTCGGTCGCGCAGTTGTCGTACAGCGGGCGGGGAACCCGCTGCCCGCCCGACACGGGCACGACCGCCAGGGCGTTGCTCGCCACGGGCTGCCCGTTCGTGTCCTGCACGGTCCCGGTGACGCAGCCGCGCCGGGGCGCCGCGCCGGGCAGCGCCGCCGACGGGCGGGTGGTGCCGAGGTAGATGCTCAGCTCGCCCGCGGCCCCGTACGGCGAGCGGTACGCCTCCAGCGGCACGTTGGCGTACGTGGAGGCGTAGAGGTTGGAGCGCGCGGGGGGCTCGACCGTCAGGGTAAAGGCCTGCGCCGCCCGGGCCGCGTTCAGCTTCAGGCTGAACCGTCCGTCGGGGCCGGTGATCGCGCTTTGCGTCGCGTCTCCGAGGCTCGCCGTCACCCGGGCGCCCTGCACGGGGGCCCCGCCCGCCGTGGCGCTGGCGAACACGTTGCCCTGAAGCGTGGTCTCCTGGGTGGTCGGCTGGGGCGTTCCGC
This sequence comes from Deinococcus planocerae, assembly GCF_002869765.1. Lineage (NCBI taxonomy): Bacteria > Thermotogati > Deinococcota > Deinococci > Deinococcales > Deinococcaceae > Deinococcus > Deinococcus planocerae. Next base: position 42,294 of record NZ_PNOR01000006.1, read on the forward strand.
AACTGCTCAGGGCGAGAAGACCCGAAACCAAGACTGTGGCTGCCGCTCCTGTTCTCATGATGCCTCCGAATGAGAGAACGAGTCCAACGTGGGGGTTGGACGAACAGAAAAGTACCGCTCTACCGTGTCTCCGGTGAGGGCGATACTAGCGTTCCACCTGCCTAGATGCAAGATTTCCCACGCGCCTGTCAGCCTCAGCTCATCTTTCGTGAGAGCGTTTCCCTTCGCCTGTGATGAGGAGAGCTGAGAGAAGGCTAAGCTTGCCAGGGGTCACTCGGTAACGAAAAACTGTCCTATGCGCTTTGGACACGGTATAAGATGAAGCTCCCCCTCATCTTACTCATGCGTCGGCTCAGCTTCTCGCTGCGGGCGGATGGGGAGCGGCTGAGGTGTCTGGGATGACCCCCCGCAGCCCCTCGACCGGCCCGAGCGCGACGACCGTCGGGCGGGTGAGGGGACACAGTTCGAGCACGGCCCGGACCTCCGCCGCCGTGACGCGCGCGAAACGGTCCACGAGTTCGGCGGTGCTCACCGGGCGGCCCAGGGCGAGGTGCTCCATGCCGAGGGCGAAGAGGCGGCCCTGGGGGGTCTCGGCGCGCAGCAGGGTGCCCACCGCGAGCTTGCGGGCGACGCGGCGCACGGCGGCGTCGGTGACGGCCTCCCCGGCCCCCGCCAGCACGTCACGGTAGCGGTCGAGCACCGTCTGGGCGCGCTCCGGGTCGCAGGAGAAGCCGCCCTCGAAGGTCCCGGCCTCGCGGTACTCCAGGTGGGCGAGGTCGGCCCCGTCGGCGAGCCCGGTGTCGAGGAGCGCCCAGTGCAGCAGGCCGTTCTCGCCGCCGACCAGCTCGGCGAGCACCACGGCGGCCTCGCGCAGGGGGTGGGCCGCGCCGAGGCCGGGCAGCGCGAGCGCCACCTGCACCCGGGCGAGATTGGGGTCGCGGACCGTCCGCACCGTGCCGGGGTGCCGCGGCGTGGGGAGGGGCGTGGGCGCGGCGGGGGTCCCGGCGGGCCAGCCCGTCAACTCCGCCTGGGCCCAGGCCAGCACCCGGGCGGGGTCGAAGGCGCCCACCACCGTGAGGGCCACCCGCCCGGCCCCGTAGCGCTCGCGGTGGTTGCGGGCGAGCGCCTCGCGGGTCAGGGCGCCCACCGTCTGTGGCGTGCCCAGCACGAGGTGGCCGAGGGGGTGGTCTCCCCAGTAGTCCGCGTGCAGCTCGTCCGCGGCGCGCACGACGGGCTGCTCGGCGTACATGGCGATCTCCTCGAGGATCACGCCGCGCTCGGGCCCGATGTCCTCCGGGCGCAGGGCCGGGCGCATCAGCTCGGTCAGGGTGCCCAGCAGCTCGCCCTCCTGCTCGGGGAGGGTCGCCGCGTGGTAGACGGTCGCCTCCTCGCTCGTGAAGGCGTTCGCGTTGCCCCCGAGGTCGTCGAGGCGTTCGTTGAGTTCGGCGGCGCCCACCCCTTCCGAGCCCTTGAACATCAGGTGTTCGAGGAAGTGCGAGGCGCCCAGTTCGTCGGGGCGCTCGTCGCGCGAGCCTGTCGCCACGAAGTACCCGGCGGCGACGGTCTGCGCCCCCGCGTCGGGCTCCAGCAGCAGGGTCAGGCCGTTGTCGAGGACGTGGGTGAGCGTGTTCGGGGCAGTTCCGGCAGTCATGGGCGGGGCTCCTGCGGGCCGAGGGTCACGACGGTCGCATGCTCGGCGGGGTGGTACTCGGCGAGAAAGGCGTTCACGTCCTCCAGGGTGAGGGCGGCGAGCTGCGTTCTGAGTTCGGCCACGCTCCTCACCCGCCCGAAGACGGCCACGTCGCGGGTCAGGCTCGTCGCGCGGGCGCGGGCGCTCTCGGCCCCGAAGACGACGCTGGCGGTCAGGCCCGACCGGGCGCGGCCAAACTCCGCCTCGGTCAGGCCCTCCGGCAGCCGGGCGAGTTCGGCGAGGAGGACCTCCAGCGTCTCGGGAGCGCGCGCCGGGGTGCTCCCCGCGTACGCCGTGAGAAAACCCCGCCCCCCCAGCACGACGGGCGAGGCGCTGACCTGATAGGCGAGGCCGCGTTCCTCGCGCACGGCGTGGAAGAGGCGGCTGGCACTCCCGCCCGACAGCGCCGTCAGCGCGACCTGCCAGGCGAGCCAGTGCGGATCACGCGGGGCCACACCGGGGGCCGTCACGCTCAGGTGCGTCTGCTCGGCGTCCTCGTCGGGAAGGTGGGCGCGCCCTCCAGCCTGGAAGCGGGCGGGCACGCCCTCGTCGTCCCCCGGGCGCCACCCGGCGAAGGTCCGCTCGGCGAGGGCGCGCACCTCCCCCGGCTCGGCGTCCGCCACGAGGCCGAGCACGCTCCCCCGGGTGCCGTAGCGGGCCAGGAAGGCGCGCAGGCCGGGCGCGGTGAGGGTCGCCAACCCCTCGGTCGTGCCGCTCGCCGGGTGGGCGAAGCCCGCGAACGGGGACTGCGCCGGGCGGGAAAAGGCCACCCGCCGCGCCTGCACCGCGAGGCGGTCGGGCGGGCTGTCCTCCAGCCCCTCCAGGTCCTGCCGGGCGAGGTCCACGAGGACGGGCAGTTCGGAATCGGGCAGTTCGGGGCGCAGCACCAGGTCGGCGGTGAGGGTCAGTGCCCCGGGCAGGTCGCCCGCCAGGCCGCTCATCCCGACCCGCGTCGCCTCGGGGCCCACCCCGCCGCCGCGCCGCACCCCGAGGTCGTCGAGGGCGTCCTGAAGCTTGCGGGCGTCCCGGCCCCCCGCCCCCTTGTAGAGCCACTCCTCCAGCACGCCCGCCGAGCCCTCCTGGCCCACGGGGTCGTGGGCGCTGCCCACGGGAACGCGCAGGTCGAAGGCGAAGCCCGGTCCCCGGCGGCGCTCGAACGCCACCCTCAACCCGCCCTCCAGGGTCCACACGTGCGCCCCAGGCGCGGTCAACGTCGTCACCGGGGGAGTCTAGCGCCCCGCCGCGGGGAGACCGGGAGCGAGGTCACGGGGCCGGGGCGCGGGCCTCCTCCCCCGTGCGGAGTTCGGGAGGCGGCGGGGCGTGCAGGGTGAGCGGCTTCCCCGTCAGCGGGTGCGTGAAGGCCAGCCGCCCCGCGTGGAGGAGGTACCCGCCGTCCCCGGGGAGGCCCGGCAGGCCCGGCAGCACCCCGCCGCCCGGCCCGTACAGGGGATCGCCGACGAGGGGGTGACCCAGGGAGGCGAGGTGAATGCGGATCTGGTGGGGCCTGCCCGTGCGGATGTCCACCTCGAAGAGGGTCGCGCCCTCCCGTGGCCGCCGTTCGAGGACCCGGGCGTCGCTGCGCGAGGGCTTGCCCGCCGGGCTGGCCGCGTACACGGTGCCCAGCCGGGGGTGCGGCACCGGGCCGATGGGGGTGGAGATGGGGAACGTCTCCCGCTCGGCGAGGCCGGAGGCGAGCGCCCGGTAGCGCTTCTCCACCGCGTGCTCGCGCCACGCCCGGGCGAGGGTGGAGGCCGCCGCGGAGGTACGCGCGAAGAGCACCAGCCCGGAGGTGCCGCGCCCCAGACGGTGCAGGGGGCTGGCCTCCGGGAAACGCTCACGCACGACGCTCAGCAGCGTGTGTTTCAGGAAGCCGCCGCCCGGCACGGTGGGCAGCCCGCCCGGCTTGGCGACCGCCACGAGGGAGTCGTCCTCGTGGACCACCTCGAAGGCGAGGGGCACGGCCTCCTCCTCCCACGGGGGGCGCCGCCATTCGAGCCACTGCCCTGGCCGCAACCTTTCGTCCGCCCGGCCCACGGTCACCCCGTCCAGGCTGACCTCGCCGCCCTCCAGCCGCGCCCGCCACTCTCCCTCGGTGGAGTGCCCGTACTGCCGGGTCAGGTACGCGAGGACGGTCTGGCCCCCGGCGCGCGGCCCGAGCTGCTCGCGGTAGGTGTAGCCGCCGTTGAGGGCCATGTGGGGAGCCGTCAGGACACCGGGACGGCGGGACCTTCCGGGGACGTCGGCCCGGGCGTTCCCTCCCGCCATCCCTGCACGAAGGCCGTGAACTGCGGGGCCACCGCGTCGCGCACCTCCCGCCAGCGCTCCAGGCTGCCGCCCGAGGGGTCGGCGAAGGGGAAGGGGCGGCGGGTCGTCCGGGCGGGATCGACGGGGCACGCCTCGGCGGCGAAGTCGCAGACCGTGATCACATGGTCGAAGTTCTGCGGGTCGGGCACGTCCCACAGCGTCTTGCTCGTGTGCCCGTCGAGGCTCAGCCCCAGCTCCGTCATGACGGCCCTCGCGCCCTCCTTCACGCGGGTCGCCTCGGTTCCCGCGGAGTGCACCTCCAGCGCCACCCCGAGTTTGCGCGCGGCGTGGCGGGTCAGGGCCTCCGCCATCCGGGAGCGGGCGGAGTGGTGGGTGCACAGGCTCGGGACGCGCTTCACGCCCGGAGCATACCGCCTCCCGATGGTAAGAACGCTCACCAGGACGGCGAATCTCTCATCCCCGCGCCCGATGCTGGGGGCGTGCGCCGTCTGCTCCGCCTCGTTCTCGTCCTCGCCCTGCTCGCAGGGGTCGCGTACCTGCTGTGGCCCACCCTTCAGAACGCGTGGCGGTTCGTCTCGCTGACGACCTCTCCCGCCCCGGCGGAGGGCACCCTCCCGAACCCCCTGCCCGGCCAGGATTTCGTGGACACCTGGGGCGCGGCCCGGAGCGAGGGGCGGCGCCACGAGGGGGTGGACATCTTCGCCCCGCGCGGCACGCCGATTCGCGCGACCACCCGCGGCGTGGTGCTGGGCGTGGGCGAGAACCGCCTCGGCGGGCGCACGGTGATGATCCTCGGCCCCGGCGGGCAGCGGCACTATTACGCGCACCTCGACCGCTACGCGGACCTCCGGGAGGGCCAGTGGGTCGAGGCGGGCGACGTGGTGGGTTACGTCGGCGACAGCGGGAACGCGCGGGGCACGCCGCCGCACCTGCACTACGGGATCTATACGGCGGGCGGGGCGATCAATCCCTACCCGTTCTTGCAGCAGGAGTAGGACGGCTCAGGGCTTTTTCGTCGCCAGGATCACGCACTCCCGGCGGCTGACCGGCACCTCGGCGCAGAGCAGGTGCGGGTGCGCGAAGAGTCGGTCGCGCTCGGCGTCGCCACCGTGCAGGGATTCGGGCACAGACGCGGGCGGGCTGAAGTTGTCGAGCACGAGCACCCCGCCGGGGCGCAGGGCGGCCACGAGCCGTTGCAGGCTCTCCGTCTCGCGCTTGGCGGGCGCGCAGTCACTGAAGATCAGGTCGAAGGGACCGTGTGCGAGGGCTTCCCGCCAGTCGCCGCCCAGCACCTCGGCGCGCGGGTCGTCTCCCAGGATGCGGCGGGCCACCCCCGCCCGTTTGGGGTCGAGTTCGGCGGTGACGAGCCGGGCCGTGTCGTCCATTCCCGCCAGCAGCCACGCCGCCCCCACACCCGTGCCCGTGCCGAGTTCGGCGAGCCGCCCGCCGGGGCGCGAGGCGGCCAGCGTCCGCAGCAGTCGCCCCGCCTCCAGGCTGCACGAGCGGTCGAAGCTCAACCGCCCCGCCTCCGAGAGCGCCGCCCGCACCCGGTCCGGGAGGGCCAGGGCGGGGGGCGTCTCCCCCGTCGCCTCCAGCACCTGCCTGAGCTGCACGTCGTTCGCCCAGGGCAGCGAGCGCGGGTTGATCCAGGCGACGGGGCGGCCTTCCGGGCTGGGTTCGAGGGAGAGCAGGCGGGCGGGGAAGCAGAGTACCCCGCCGTCGAGGGTCACCGCTTCCTCCGTCACCTCCACCCGCGCCCCGCACTCCTCCCACGCCTCGCGCTCGGCGGCCTGCGCGCCCGTCTCGCCGGGATCGATGCCGCCGCCCGGCAGCGTCCACCCGCCCCCCTCCAGGCCCACCATCAGCACCCGGCCCCCGTGCTCGACCCAGACGCAGGCACGGCCCGTGCGGTGGGGTGAGGGGGAGAGGTTGGGCCGTGGCGCGGAGGGCACACGAGCACCGCCAGCGCCTCGTCCAGGTCCGCCCCACGGGAGCGCAGGGCGCGGAGGGTGCCCCCTGCCCACAGGCCCTCCGCGTGGGCGAAATCGTCGGCGTGGACGGCAAAGGAGCGCAGCACGGGATCGTCCGGCGAATTCCACGACTCCATGAATCCCGCTAGGGCCAGGCGCAGCGCCGCCCGTATTACCCCCTCCGGCGCCCGGCCCACCCGAATCCCCTTGCGTGACACATAGGGATCGTGGGTGAGGATGTGGGTCGAACCCGCCCACGGGTCGGGGGCCGCGTACTCCAGCGCGCGCAGACCGCTCATGGCGACCGCCCCCGCGCACTGCGGGCAGGGCTGCACGGTCGTGAGCAGGGTCCAGGTGCGGACCTCCGCGCGGGGCGTGTGGGCGAGGTCGAGCAGCGCGTTGATCTCCGCGTGCGCGAGGTCGTGCCCGCTGATCACGCCGCCCGCCACCCCCCGCGGCTCGCCCAGCCGGTTGCGCCCGCGCGCGATGACCTCGCCCCGGGCGTCCACCACGACCGCGCCGATGGGGTAGGAGCCGTGGAGGTAGGCGGTCCAGGCTTCGAGGAGGGCGGCGTGCCAGCCGACGGTCAGTGGTAAGTGGTGAGTGGTCAGTGGACCGCCTGCCTCTCCCATTGACCACTCACCGCTGCCCACTTCCCCCCTCACAGCGCCCCCCGGTGCCGCTCGATCAGGTCGTCGAGCGCCTCGCGCAGGAGCGAGGCCTCGGTGCGGCCCAGCGCCCCCGAGAGCTTGGCGAGGCGTTCGAGCTGGCTCTTGGGGTAGTAGTTGCTCTTCAGGACCATCTTGCTCTCCACGTAGATGCACGCGCGGCCCCGGCCCTCGCGTTTGGCCCTCAGCAGGGCCTCGTCGGCGGCGCGGGACAGGTCGGCGTAGGTGTGGGCGTGGGCGGGCCGGGCGGCGAGGCCCACGCTCAGCCCCAGCGTGCGCGGCCAGTGCGGGTCACGGTGGATGTGAAAGTGCCGGATCACCTCGTCGAGGAGGATCAGCGCCGTCTCGGGCGTGGTCTCGGGCAAAAGCGCCGCGTACTCGTCTCCCCCCAGCCGCCCGACGATGCTCCCCGTCGGCAGGCTGCCCGACAGCAGCCGTTCGAGGCTGCGCAGCGCCCGGTCCCCTTCCGCGCGCCCCAGCGTGTCGTTGAGCGTCTTGAAATGGTCGAGGTCGAGCACGGCCAGCGTCACCGGCGCCCCCCCCAGCCCGTCGAAGGCCGCCTCGAAAGCGGCGCGGTTCAGGATGTCGGGTCGGGGCATCCCCTCTCCCTCCCGGTCAGACAATCATCAGGACGGGCCATACGTATAGCTTAACAACATATATACGTCGTGGCTATGATACACTTCACGGCGAGGGGAAAGGCGCGTGCCAGACGGGCTTGAGCGTGCCAGACTCAAATTCTCACACTACGGCAGTTGACATTTTTCGCCCGTTGCGCCTAGCATTGCGTCTGGAACGGCAAAAACCGCCGGGCAGCCCGGCTGGCGCCGCCACATCCCACTTCACAGGAGGTACACCCATGTTGAAACCATTGGGCGACCGCGTTCTCGTTGAGATCATCGAAGAAACCGAGCAGAAGACCGCCGGGGGCCTGTTCGTCCCCGACACCGCCAAGGAGAAGAGCCAGCGTGGCCGGGTCATCTCCGTCGGCAACGGCAAGATGCTCGACAACGGCACGCGCGTCGCGCTGGATGTCAAGGAGGGTGACACGGTGTACTTCGCCAAGTACGGCGGCACCGAAGTCAGCCTCGACGGCAAGAACTACTCCATCCTCAACGAGCGCGACATCCTCGCCATCGTCGAGTAATTCGCACCCACATCACTTCAGGAGGACCTCACATGCCCAAGCAACTCGTCTTTGATGAAAACGCCCGCCGCAGCCTCGAGCGCGGTGTGAACGCCGTCGCCAACGCCGTCAAGGTCACCCTCGGGCCGCGCGGACGCAACGTGGTGATCGAGAAGAAGTTCGGTAGCCCCACGATCACCAAGGACGGCGTGACCGTCGCCAAGGAAGTGGAGCTGGAGGACAAGCTCGAGAACATCGGCGCCCAGCTTCTCAAGGAAGTCGCCTCCAAGACCAACGACATCACGGGTGACGGCACCACGACCGCCACCGTGCTCGGTCAGGCCGTCGTGAAGGAAGGTCTGCGCAACGTGGCCGCCGGGGCAAACCCGCTGGCGCTCAAGCGCGGCATCGACAAGGCCGTCGCGGTCGCCGTCGAGGAGATCAAGCAGCTCGCCGTGCCCGTCGAGGACAGCGACGCGATCAAGAAGGTCGCGGGCATCTCGGCCAACGACGAGCAGGTCGGCCAGGAAATCGCCAACGCGATGGACAAGGTGGGCAAGGAAGGCGTCATCACCATCGAGGAGTCCAAGGGCTTCGACACGGAAGTCGACGTGGTGGAAGGGATGCAGTTCGACAAGGGCTACATCAGCCCCTACTTCATCACCTCGCCCGACACGATGGAGGCCGTGCTCGAAGACGCCTACATCCTGATCAACGAGAAGAAGGTCTCCTCGCTTAAGGACCTGCTCCCCGTGCTGGAAAAGGTCGCGCAGACGGGCCGCCCCCTTTTGATCATCGCCGAGGACGTGGAGGGCGAGGCGCTCGCCACCCTGGTCGTGAACAAGCTGCGCGGCACGCTGAACATCGCCGCCGTGAAGGCCCCCGGCTTCGGTGACCGCCGCAAGGAGATGCTGCGCGACATCGCCGCCGTGACGGGCGGGCAGGTCGTGTCGGAAGACCTCGGGCACCGCCTGGAGAACGTCGGCATGGACATGCTGGGCCGCGCCGCGCGCATCCGCATCACCAAGGACGAGACCACCCTCGTGGACGGTCGCGGCAACCAGGCCGAGATCGATGCCCGCGTCAACGCGATCAAGGCCGAACTCGACACCACCGACTCCGATTACGCCCGCGAGAAGCTGCAAGAGCGCCTCGCCAAGCTGGCGGGCGGCGTGGCCGTGATCCGCGTGGGCGCGGCGACCGAGACCGAACTCAAGGAGAAGAAGCACCGCTACGAGGACGCGCTCTCCACCGCCCGCTCGGCGGTCGAGGAAGGCATCGTCGCGGGCGGCGGCACCACGCTGCTGCGCGTGATCCCCGCCGTGCGCAAGGCCGCCGAGAGCCTGGAGGGTGACGAGGCGACGGGGGCGCGCATCCTGATCCGCGCCCTGGAAGAGCCTGCCCGCCAGATCGCCGCGAACGCGGGCGAGGAAGGCAGCGTCATCGTCAACTCGGTCATCAACTCCGACAAGCCCCGCTTCGGCTTCAACGCCGCGACGGGCGAGTACGTGGACGACATGGTGCAGGCGGGCATCGTGGACCCCGCCAAGGTGACCCGCACCGCCCTTCAGAACGCCGCGAGCATCGGCGCGCTGATCCTGACCACCGAGGCCATCGTCTCCGACAAGCCCGAGAAGGCGTCGGCGGCCCCCCAGGGCGGCGGTGCCCCCGATATGGGCGGGATGGACTTCTAAAGCTCAAGCAGCACCAGGGAGGCCGGGGCGTGATGCTCCGGCCTCTTTCATTTCCTATCGATGGGAAAAGTCGTTCGGCGAGACGAAATATTCGGAGCCATATGCACTCGGGTAAGCAACGATGTTCTGCCAGTACTCCTGTCGCCCTAAGCCCGAGGTATGAAGGTCCCGCATCGTCAAGTCCTCTTCGAATTGCAAGCCGTCGTCTGAAACCCTTGAGTACACGTCTACATAAGCGGGTAAGGGACCGCCGTTTTGCAGAAGAATAGTCAGGAGGCTTAATCCGTCATCGCGCGTCAAGAGAGTATCTCCATCTTCAGTTGACATCACGCGGTGGGTCGCCAGAAAGGCTTCTACGTCTGACTTGAGCATCTAGCCTTCCCGTTGGCGGTCGAGCGGCTGACGACGTACCGCTCCCAAACCGTCACCACGTGTTTGGTCCCATAGAGCACCGTCCTCACTCGCCTGCCACTCCTCCCCCGCTGCCCGGTATTCCTCCTCCAGCATCCGGTCCTGAAGCAGATTGAAAGCGACCCGCAAGACCTCGCCGCGACCTCTCAAACCGTACTTGCGTCGGTAGCGGTCCAGCCAGGCGATGTCTGCGGCAGGAAGCCTCACGGTCACCTCTGTCTCCTTCATCTCCGTCCTTGTGATCACGAGGAAGGATCGCCCCCGAGCGCCTCGGGCGTCTTGACCGGCATTTTCAACGCCTTTCCCGCCGCCAGCACCCGGGCATCCCGCGTGACGAGCGCATCCGCCTGGGCAGAGTACAGCAGGTCGAGCAGATGCCAGTCGTTCGGGTCGCTCAGGGAAGGCCAGGCGTTGCGGGGGACCGGGGCGTGATACTCACCCAACAGGAGCAGGTTGGCCGCCGCGGCGAACGCCGTGCCCGAAGAGATGCCCAGCCGCGCCACGCTGGGGTAATCCAGAACGCGCCCGACTTCGAGCAGCAACTCCTCGCCGAAGACCAGTTGCGTCTCACGGGTGCGGAACTCGTACCAAACGCGGGCGAGGGTCGTCTCCCGACCCTGGGCATAGGCGGCAACGGCACTCAGGAGGCACTGGGTGTCGAGGATCAGACGTCTCAAGAGTCGGGAAAACGCTTCCTGATCTCAGCGGCGGTGGGAGGCGGCAGAACCTCTCCAGCAGGCGACCTCCGTTGCCGAACCGCCTCGACCGCCTCCGCGATGGCGGCCTCCACCTCCTCCTCGCCTCGTTCGGCGAAGGCGCGCTCCAGAGCCAGCAGGCCCGCACCGATCCCGAAGAGTTGGGCGGCACGCTCCGAACCGAGCCAACGCGCAAGATCGTTCGCCGTGATGCGGTACTGCTTGCGCTCCCTGCCTCCAACCTCGACCGCTGACAACTCTCCAGCGACGATCCTGCGCCGAATGGTCTCCGGCGTCACCCGCAGGACTGCCGCCACTTCAGCCAGGGTGAAGACGGTTTGTGGGGTGGGGACAAGGGCCACGTGACAACTTTAGCAGAACAGCCAAAATAGCCACAAGACGTAACTTCCGGGTGACGTGCCCACGTGAGCCCCGTCCTACATTTCTCCATGTGGCGCCCTCCCTCCTCGTCGTCTCCGGCCTGCCCGCCTCCGGCAAGACCTACCTCGGCTCGCGGCTGGCGCGGGAGCTGGGCTGGCCCTTCGTGAGTAAGGACGAGTACAAGGAGCTGCTGCACGAGGCGCTGCCGGAGCTGACCCGGGCGCAGGCCGGGCCGCTGAGCTTCGGGATCATGTACCACGCGGCGGGGGTGATTCTGGCGGCGGGTGGGAACGTGGTGCTGGAGACGCACTTCTACCGGGGGTTGAGCGAGCCGAAGATTACGGCACTCGCGCAGGCTCACGCGGCGCGGGTCGTCCAACTCTTCTGCGAGGCGCCCCTCCCCGAGCTCAGGCGGCGGCACGCCGAGCGGGTGGCGACGGGCGAGCATCCCCACATCCACCAGCCCTTCGCCCACGAGGAGCTGCCCGAAAACGCCTGCTGGTCCCCCCTGGCGCTGAACGCCCCGCTGCTCCGGGTGGACACGACGACGCCCCTCGCCCTCCCCGACCTCACCCGCTGGATACGGGAACAGACTTGAGGGAGGAGGCCCCACCCGGAGCCCTCCCCCCCTCATTCACTGCGACTCCCTACGCCCCGTACTTCTGCAATTTCAGCGCGTTCGCCATCAGCAGCGGCATGATGTCGGTGCCGCGCCGCAGGCCCAGGCTGCCCCGCTGCGCCTCCTCCTCGGTGTAGCGCGCGGCGAGGTCCTTACGCCCGTAGTCGCTGCGGATCAGGAGGGGGACCGGGTGCCAGGAGTGGCTTTTGAGCTTGCTCGGGGTGGAGTGGTCGCCCACGATGCAGAGCACGTCGGGCTTGAGGGCCAGCAGGTCGGGGAGCAGGGCGTCGAACAGCTCGATCTTGTGGACCTTCTCGGCGAAGTCGCCGTCCTCGCCGGTCGAGTCGGTCTTCTTGACGTGCCAGTAGAAGAAGTCGTACTTGGCCCAGTTCTCGGTGAGGGCCCTGACCTTGCCCTCCAGTGCGTCCTCCTCGCCCTCGACGGGGAGGATGTCCATGCCGACGAGGCTCGCAAGGCCGCGGTACATCGGGTAGGAGGCGATGCAGGCCGCGCGAAGGCCGTAGATGTTGGCGAAACTGGGGAAATGCGGCACGTCGCTGTAGCCGCGGAAGAGCACGCCGTTGACCTCGGGCTCACCTTGCAACGCCGCCTCCGCCCGCTGCACGAAGGTGTTCACGAGGTCGGCGGTGGGCGCACTCGTCGTGTCCCCGGCGACGGCGAGCATGGGCTGCACGCCCGTTACCTGGGGGTCCACGTCGCTGATGTTCGCGCCGAGCCCCTGCCCCGCCTCGTCGAGCCCGCGCGAGCGGAAGACGACCACGAAGCGGTGCTCGCTTTCGGTGTAGACCTCGACCGGGGTGCCCCCTATCTCGGGAATGGCCTCGCGCAACCTCGCGACGATCTCGGCGTTCTTCTCGTTGGAGGGGCGCCCGGCGCGGCGGTCCTCAATCACGCGGCCCTTGCCCAGGGTGGCGAAGTTGCCGCGCACGGCCACGTCCCCGGCATTCAGCCTCACCCCGATGCCGACCGCCGAGAGCGCCCCGCGCCCCACCACGTACTTCAGGGGGTCGTACCCGAAGAGGCTGAGGTGCCCCGGGCCGCTCCCCGGCGTGATGCCCGGCCCGACGGGCTCGATCAGGCCAAGTTGCGCCTCCACCGCGAGCGCGTCGAGGTTGGGCGTCTGGGCGGCGGCGAGTTCGGTCTCGCCGTTCGTCGTCAGCGGCAGGCCCGCCACCCCGTCGAGGACGACCATCAGGATTTTGCTGTCGGTCTTCTTCGCCAGGGGCCGGATGGTGTCGATCAGGTCGCTCATGGGGCGAGTGTAACCCGGTCCCAAAAGTCGGGGGGCCGGGGTGGCGGGGGAGCAAAGCACAGGGACCACCCCGCGCCGGAGGTGGCCCCCTGGGAGGGCGCGCGCAGAGGGAGAGCTCAGCGCCCGTCGATGCGCCCGTCGGCGGCGTCCACCACCATGTCGTCGATGGTGTGGACCACCCGCTCGGCCTTGGCCTCGGCGGCGGCTTCGGTCATGGCGGGCTTGCGGGTGGCGAGGAAGGTGCCGATGACGGCGATGGCCGCCATCACGGTCCAGAAGAGGGTCTGGGGCAGATGGAAGGTGGGCACCGCCGGGTAGACCTCGTGGGCGGCCTCCAGCGTCTCGACGCCGAGCTTGACGGCGATCCAGCCCACCAGGGCGTAGGCCACGTTGTCCATCGCCGGGTAGCGGTTGAGCACCCTGAGAAAGATCGTCGCCGCGAAGCGCATCAGGATCAGTCCGATGATGCCGCCGATCACCACGATGGTCAGGCCCTGCTGGGGCGGCATGTCGCGCGGGATGAGCGCCACCCCCGCCAGAATCGAGTCCACGCTGAAGGCGAGGTCGGTGAGGTTGAGCAGCACCACGGTCGCCCAGAAGCCGCGCCCCCGGGCCTTCCCCGCGCCGTCTTCCTCGGAGGTCTTGTGCTTCAGGAAGTGGCTGATGGCGAGGTAGGCGAGGTAGAGCGCCCCGAAGGCCCGCAGCCACCAGTATTCCAGCACGTACGAGGCGAGCAGCACGCCCAGGATTCGCAACACGACGGCCCCGCCGATGCCGTAGGCGAGCGCCTTGCGCTGGAGGTCCCCGGCGAGGTGCCGCACCATCACGGCGAGGACGAGGGCGTTGTCCGCCGAGAGCAGGCCCTCCAGCAAGACGAGGGTGCCGAGGATCGCCCAGGTCTCGGCGTTGAGGGGGGGCATTTCGAGTCCGAACATAAACACGCCAGTCTAGCCGCCCGCCCCGGAGGGAGTGGGACGCACGCAACACACGGAATGCAACGTCCGGGGAGGCGAGACCGACCGCGCCCTCAGCGCACGATCTGCCCCGCCTCGTCGAGCGCCGGGTAGGGTTCGCCGCGCCCGCGCAGGCCGGGGGCGAGCCCCGGGTACGCCCACTCGAAGGCGAGGCGGTCGAGTTCACCGGGAGAGAGCTGCGGCGTGTCGTACATCCCCGCCGCGAGGCGCTGCCGCTGGGCCTCGAAGAGGATGGTGGCGGCGGCGACCGACACGTTGAGGCTTTGCACCATGCCGAACATGGGGATCACGATGTTCGCGTCGGCGAGAGAGGCGGCCTCGTCCGACACCCCCCACTTCTCGGCGCCGAGCAGGACGCAGGTCGGGCGGGTGTAGTCGGGCTCGCGGTAGTCGAGGCTGCGCGTGCTGAGGTGGGTGGCGAGAACCTGCACGCCCTGCGCCTGCAACTCGCGCACGGCGCTCTCCGCGTCCGCGTGCCTGCGGACCTCCACCCACTTGTGGGCGCTGCCGCTCGTGGCGTCGAAGGTGGGCAATGACCCGCCCTTCGGGGGCACGGCGTGGGCGGTGAGCACCCCCACCGCGTCGCAGGTGCGCAGGATGGCGCTGAAGTTGTGGGGCTTGTGCACCTCGTCCATCAAGACGCCCAGGGTAGGCTGGCGCCGGCTCAGGACGCGCCGAATCTTCTCGTACCGCTCGGGGGTCATCAGGGGGCAGGGTAGCGCAGGGGCCGCATGGCGCAGACGACGCCACCCTCAATCCCGCCGGGTCGGGGCCTCAGCATCCGTCAGGTTGCGCGTGCTAGCACTACCCCTATGAGGCTCGCCCTGCCCCTCCTCGCCGCCCTGCTGCTTTGCCCTGCCCTCGCCGCCCCGGGCCCCGGGGACGTGGAGCGGGCCACCACGCGCGTCGCCCAGGCGCTCGACGGGGTGTTGCGGGGCTGCCCGACGAGTTTTGCCCGCATCGGCACCCCCGACAAGAGGTGCGTGGGGGCGGGCGGCACTGTCGAGGGCGTGCGGGTGCGGCTCGGCTCGGCCCTGGGGGCCGACCTCTACGGCGTGTGGCGCAGCCGCGACGAGCAGCGCAGCGTCTACAACTGGCTGCGCACCCCCGGCGGCTACGTCTACGTGCGCGTGCAGCCCGACCCCGACGGGCGCGCCCAGACCCTGGTCTACCTCGACCTGCCGCCCGGCAGCGTGGGCGCCACGGGCAACGGGAGCACGGGTTCGGCCACAGGCTCGGCGACGCCCTCCACCACCCCCCAGGGAGGCGTGAGCGTGCGTCGCCCCACCCCGGCCCCCGCCCCGGTCACCCCGGCGAGGCCCGCGCCCCGGGCTACCCCCCAGCCGACCGCGCCCGCCGCCCCGGCCCGCACCGCTCCCCAGCCGAGCCCGCAGGCGTCTGCCCCGGCCACCCCCTCTCCTGGCCCGTCCACGTCCGGGAACCTCGCGCCCGTGGCCTTCCGGCGAACCCTGCAACTCCAGGCCCAGCGGCAAAACGGAGCGGACGTCGAGGCCGTGCAAAACCGCCTGATCGCCCTCACGCGCCCGAGCGGCGGCGGGCGCGGCGACGGCTGGTACGGCCCGGTCACCGCCGCCACCGTGCGCGCCTTCCAGGCCTCCAACGGGCTGCCCGTCACGGGCCGGGTGGATCAGGCGACCTGGAATCTCCTCTTCAGCGGGGAGGCCCGGACCTTCCCCGCGAGCGCGATCCGCTAGACCACCGGGCCCGCCGGGAGGCCCCACCCGCTGAGCGTCGAGCGGGGCTCTTCTCCGTGTCGGGGCCGGAAGGGCTACCCTGGGGCATGGAAGAATTGCGAGGCCGGATCGTGGTGGGAGACGTCAGGCACGAGGAGCAGCATTTTGTCGTCGTGGGGGGCAGCGTGACCGAAGAAGACTTTGCCGCCCTGCGCCGCGCCGCCGCCGGGGACGGGCAGGTGCGGCTGAACACCGAGTACGGTCCCTGGCCCTTCCGCATCACGCGGGCGGACCCCGCGGCGGGTTCCTTCCACCTCGTCAGCCTGCCGGGCTCGGTGCGGTAGGCCGCGGCGCGGAACGGCGGCGGGCCCCGTCCGTCTCAGCAGGGCCCGTGTTCCGGCGAGGGGGCTCAGTCCTGCCGGGTCTCGCTGGGCAGGTTGGGGCCCTGGGCGTCGTCGCTCTTGACGTGCCCAAAGACGAACTCGTCGGAGGGCTCGGCCCCCTCCACCTCGCGGGCGCCGCGGCCCGGGCGGGCGTTCAGCTCCGCGATCTCCTGCTGGCTCAGGTCGGTGCTGTCCGCGGCGGGCACGTCACCGCCGTCCGAGTGCTGCTTTTGCTCGTTCTGCCCTTTGCTCGTCATGGCGGTCCTCCGGGGAAGAGTCGGGCGTGGTGGACGGGGGATCAGGCCTCAGCTCTTGCCGCCCTTGCCCCCGCCGCTGCTCTTGCCACCGCCCCCGGCGCCGCTCTGGCTGCCGTTGCGCCGTCCGTCGCCGTTTTTCTCGTCCGCGCTCCCCTTGTTGGCCCCCGGGTTGCGGCTGTGGTCGCGGTCGCCCTCGTTGTAGTTGTTTTTGTGGCTCATGGGGGCATCGTGCGCCCTCCTCTCCCGCAGCGGGTGAGGGGCAAATCAAGGTCGGGGCCGAAAGCTGGGCCCCGGCTACCATTGGGCCCCGCACCCCTCCCCGGCCAGGTGCCCGCCGCCGTCGAGTACCCTGAGGGGAAGAGGTCAGACGTGATGAAAGCAGCGCTGTGCGAGGCGGTCGGGGCAGGTCAGAGACGATGAGGAGACTGCTGTGGGTCCCGGTGTTGGTGCTGGCGGCGTGTGCCCCGCGGTTCCAGCCGCCCGTGACCTACGCCGCCTCACGGGCGCAGGTGCTGGCGACGGTGGCGCAGACCCTGGAGACGGACCGCCGGGCGCCGGGCGGCTGGAACATCGTGCAGCGCGACGAGGGCTACCTCAAGGCCGAGGCCCGCAGCCCGCGCGTGTTCGCTGACGGCCCGAATGCGGGCATCCGCGAGAGCGTGACCGTGATGGTGTCGGTGGCCGGAGACGAGACCGTCGCCACCGTCTCCATCAGCACGAGCCCGGCGGCGGCGTACGTGGACCGCAGGATCACGGCGGCGCTGGACGCGCGGTTCAAACGGCGCTGAATTCCTCACAAAGAGGAGAGCGGCAGGACGTGGTGGAAAACCAGCGTCCTGCCGC
Organism: Deinococcus planocerae; assembly: GCF_002869765.1. Lineage (NCBI taxonomy): Bacteria > Thermotogati > Deinococcota > Deinococci > Deinococcales > Deinococcaceae > Deinococcus > Deinococcus planocerae. Next base: position 59,237 of record NZ_PNOR01000006.1, read on the forward strand.
AGCGGTGGTGCACTCGACTGGAATCGAACCAGTGGCCTAGGGCTTAGGAGTCCCCCGCTCTATCCGACTGAGCTACGAGTGCGTAGCAGCCGGGAGTATAGCAGGGGCGGGACGCTCAGGAACATCCGGCCACGGGCGCGGGGCAGGCTCCCTCACTGGCTCGTGATCGGCGTCGGCACGTGCAGCTCGTAGCGTTGCAGGCCCTGGCTCTCCAGGCTGCGGCGGTAGGTGTCGCTCCCCAGGGGCAGGTAGACGTAGTGCTCGGCGCGGCCCCACCCCGGGTTCAGTTGCCAGCGCTGGATCATCTTCGGCTCGGCGGTGGTGAAGGAGACGTTCACCGCCCCGGAGGCGTAGACCACCCGGTCGTGGGTCATCAGGTTGAGGGCTTCGCCGGAGTCGCGGGCGCCGTCGCTGTTGCGGTCTTGCCACATCAGCCAGCGCAGGAAGAGGACGCGGGTGCCCGGAGCGCTGACCTGCACGCCCTCGGCGGCCCCAGGGATCAGGCTCTCCACCGGCTGCGCGAGGTTCGTCGGCCCCTGCCAGGAGGCCGGGTTCACGTTCACCGCCGTACTCGTGGCCCCCGCCGTGACGGCCTGCTGGAACACGCTCTCGCCCGACTCGGTGAGCAGGTTGAGGTAGACGGTCCCCCCGGCGGGCGCGGCGGGGTGCCGGACCTCCACCCCGGAGGGCAGCGGCGGGCGACCCCCGGTCGAGGACGACGAGCTGCCGCAGGCGGTCAGGGCGCCCGCGAGCAGGGCGAGCAGGGTCAGACGCTTCACTTCCGGCCTCCTTGCAGCCCCTGGCTGGTGAAGTAGTCGGTGGGCTCGTGCATCCGGATCGTCAGGGCCTCGTCGGCCTGGGGGACGCTGTTCATGGTCACGAGGTAGCGGTCCGGCGTGGCGGACGGTTGCAGGACGAGGTGGCGCACCAGCGACCACCCGGCGGCGCGCGTGCCTGTCTCGGTGCTGCGCCCGTCGGGGCTGACGAAGCGGTAGCCGAAGGCCTCGCTGGCGAAGCTGTAGAGGTCGTGGGTGTTGTACAGCTCCTCCTCCGCCGTGGGCCTGCCGTCGCGGTTCGCGTCCCGGAAGACCAGGAAGTACACGTTGCAGGTCTTGGCGGTCGGCGGCGTGACCGTGACCTCGCTCTTGCCTGCCGCCTCGCCCGTCAGGAAGGGGGTGGTGCAGCGGGGGTCGGCGGCGAGCGCCTTGAGCCCGTCGCCCCACAGCGAGAGGGTCGCCGTGCCCGGGCCCGTCGGGTAGCCCAGCCCCACCACGTTGACCGCGCCGCCGAGATAGGCGATGGCGGCGACCCTCACGTCCGTCATGTCGGTCGGCGCCGGGAACTGGAAGTTGAGCTGGACGGGCGGCTGGTAGGGCGGAGTCGGGCCGGGGCAGGCGGTCAGCAGCGAGACGCCCAGCCCGCCGACCGCCAGCAGGGTGAGGGATGGTCTTTGCGCAAATTTCATGGCCCCCTCACCGTACAGGACGAGGGGGCTACCCGTGGGCAAATGTGCGGCGCTCAGCGGTTCACGATGTGGATGGCCTGCCTGTGCACGGCCTCGGCGGCCTCCAGCACGCTCTCGCCGAGGGTGGGGTGGGCGTGGATGGTCAGGGCCACGTCGGTGGCGGTCGCCCCCATCTCCAGCGCGAGGCTCGCCTCCCCCAGCATGTCGCTGCCGTGCGCGGCGACGATGTGGACGCCGAGGAGCAGGTCGGTGTCGTGGTCCACGACCATCTTCACGAAGCCGTCGGTCTGCTGGAGGGTCATCGCGCGGCCCGACGCACTCAGGGGAAAGACGCCCGTGCGGACGTTGTAACCCTTGTCGCGGGCCTCGCCCTCGGTCAGGCCCACCCAGGCGAGTTCGGGGCTGGTGTACACGACGCCGGGGATGGCCACCGCATCCTGCGCGGCGGGCTTTCCGGCGATCACCTCGGCGGCGACCACGCCCTCCTTCATCGCCTTGTGGGCGAGCATGGGGTTTCCGGCCACGTCCCCGATGGCGAAGATGTGGGGCACGTTCGTGCGCTGCTGCACGTCGGCGGGGATGAAGCCGCGCTCGTTCTGGGCCACGCCCGTCACCTCCAGGTTCAGCCCGTCCAGGCGCGGGCGGCGGCCCACCGCGACGAGCACCCGGTCGAAGACCTCCGTGCGCTTCTCGCCGGTTTTCACGTTCTCGATCTCGACGTGAACGCCGTCGTCCTTCTTCACGGCGGAGTTCGCCTTCGTCTCAGTCTCGAACTCGATGCCCTGCTTTTTCATCGACTTGCCGAACTCCTTCACCGCGTCGGCGTCGGCGCCCGGGATGATCGTCGGCAGGAACTCGATGATCTTCACCTTCGAGCCGAGGTTGTTGTAGATGTGCGAGAACTCGAAACTGATCACCCCGCCGCCCACGCACAGCATCCGCGCGGGGATGGGGTCGGGCACGTTCAGGGCCCCCGTCGAGTCCACGATCTGCTGCTGGTCCACGTCCAGGCCGCGAATCTTGGCGGGCTCGCTGCCCGTGGCGATGATGACGTTCGCCGCCGTGTAGGTCTTGTCGCCGACCTTCACGGTGTGCGCGTCCACGAAACTCGCCTGCCCGACGAGGTGGGTGACCTTGTTCGCGCGGAAGAGGCCCGCCACGCCGCCCGTGAGCTTCTTGACGATGCCGTCCTTCCAGCCGTTGAGCTTCGCCACGTCGAGCTTCTGCTCGCCGAAGGTCAGGCCGAAGTCGGAGGCGTGGCGGGCGGCGGCCACCTGCTCGCCCGCGTGGAGCAGCGCCTTGGTGGGAATACAGCCGATGTTCAGGCACACGCCGCCCACCGCCTCGCGCTCGGCACACGCCGCCCGCAGGCCGAGCTGGGCCGCCCGGATCGCCGCGTGATAGCCGCCGGGACCCGCGCCGATCACGAGCACGTCGAAGTCGTAAGAGTTCGTCATGCGGGCAGTCTAAAGCGAGGGAAGGAGGGCGCCAGTAACCTGCATCGAAAGTCGTGAAGGGTTCATTGACGACTCGAACTGGTAGATGCGGCGCCCGGCTCCTCCAGGAAATCCGTCACCACGCGGTTGAGCGTCCACCACCCCTGGGAGGTCGCGCGCAGCCGCCCGCCCTCCAGCGTGAGCAGGCCCCGGCGCACGTTCGCCGCGATGGGCTCGGCGTAGACTGCGCGTACGTCCACCCCCGAGCGGCGCGACAACCCGGCGAGGTCCACCCCGTCCCGCAGCCGCAGCCCCATGAAGAGGGCGTCGGTGACGAACTCGGCGGCGTCCACGTCCTGCACCTCGGGCCTCTCGCCCGCCAGCCAGCCGTGGAGGGGGGGGTTGGTCCAGCGGCGGGAGAGGAGGCCGCTCTCCCCCTCTGCCGGGTAATGCCCCGCCGCGCCCGGTCCCAGGCCCAGGGAGAGGCGGTTGTGCCAGTAGGCGAGGTTGTGCCGCGACTCCTCGCCGGGGCGCGCGTAGTTGCTGACCTCGTAGCGGGTGAAGCCGAGGGCGCCCAGCAGCGCCTCCGTGCGCTCGAAGCCCTCGCGCTCGTCGTCCTCCTCGACCGTCACGCCCCGGCGGGCGAACTCGGTGCCGGGCTCGACCGTCAGGGTGTAGGCGCTGACGTGCCCGACCCCGAGGTCCACCAGGCCGCGAATGTCCGCCTCCAACGGCTGCCCCGGCACGGCGGTGATCAGGTCGCCGCTCACCCGGAAGCCCGTGCCGATCAGCGTGGTCACGGCTTCGCGCGCCTGCTCGGCGTCGTGCTGGCGCCCCAGGAACTTCAGCGTCGCGTCGTCGAGGCTCTGCACGCCGACGGAGGCGCGGTCGAAGCCGAGGCGTCGCCAGTGGCCCGCGCGCTCACGCGACACCGTGCCCGGGTTGACCTCCAGCGTGTTCTCGACCCGGCCCCAACCCAGGTGGCGCCGAATGCTGCCGACGAGGGCTTCCAGCTCCGCGTCCCGCAGGAAACTCGGGGTGCCGCCCCCCAGGTACACCGTGTCGAGGTCCACCGCGTACCCCTGCGCCAGCCGGGCCGCCTCCGCCTCGATGCCCTCCAGGTAGCGCTCGACCAACCCCGCCCGGCGGGTCAGGACGTGGAAGTCGCAGTACGGGCAGATGCTCGGGCAGAAGGGCACGTGCACGTAGAGGTGGCGCACGGTGGGGGCGGGGTGGGGGGCCGTCACGCGGGAAGTGTAGGGGGAGGCGGGGCGCGGCGCGCGGTACACGGTCGCTTTTGGCCCTACCGCCCGTGCGGCGTGGCGTCCATCCAGGCTTCCAGGGCGGCGCGCACCCCGTCCGGCGAGGTAACGACGACGGGCACTCTCAGCGATGCGGTGGCGCTCGCGGCCTCGTTCTCGCCCATCTCGCCCGCGAGGGGCAGGGCGGCATTCCAGGCCGGGTACTCGCCCCCCTCGCGGTAGGGGGTGCCGCCTTGGTCGTCCACCACGCGCTCCGGCACGGTCACGGCGGGGCCGCCCGGCAGGGCACGCGGCGCGACGACGATCACCCCGCGCGGCTCCAGCTCGCGCAGGGCGGCGAGGAGGGGGGTCAGGCCGTCGTGGACGAGGAGGTCGGCGCGGCCCTTGCCGTCGAGGGCCGTGAGTTCGGCGGGCACCCCGGCAGCGAGATCCGGCGGGGCGGCGACCAGCCAGCGGTGCCCCCCCGCGCGCCCCTCGAAACTCGCGCGGGCCGAGCCGTAGATGTCCGTCCAGGTGCGGGTGTGCTGCATGGGGGCCAGCATACGGGGCCGGGCACGGAGAGGGGGGCCGGAGGGAGGCACAAAAAAGCCGCCTCTCGGGCGGTGATAGGGAAACAATAGCGTGCTATGCAGGCCCTGTCAAATCATGCAGCCGGATTTCGCGGAGGCACGGCCCACCCTCAGGAGCCGACGCCTCCGGAGGCCGTCGCCCTCAGCCCATCCGGCTCGCTTCCCAGGCCACATCCCGTCCACTCCGCAGCGGCGGGCCGCACCACCAGCGGTCCCGTCGGCCCCAGGGTCACGCCGGGGCGGGGGCCAGGGTCGCCGCGCACGGGGGCGAGGGGGGGCAGGGCGGCCAGCGCCTCCAGGATGAGGAGGTGCGCGAGGTGCATCCCCAGGCACACCCGCTCGCCGCCGCCGAAGGGCAGGTAGGCCCAGGCGGGGGGCGGAGACTGCCAGCGGCCCGGGCGGAACTCGTCGGGCTCACTCCAGAGCGAGGGGTCGCGGGCGCTGAGGTAGGGGCTGTAGAGGGCGAGGGTGCCGCGCGGGAGGCGCACCCCCTCCCAACTCAGGTCGCGGGCGAGGCGGCGGCTGCCCATCCAGCCGGGGGGAAAGAGGCGCAGCGTCTCCTTGAGGACGGTGGGGTGGTGTTCCGGCGCGTGCCACCCGGGGTGGGCGGCGAGGTGCCACGCGGCCCAGGCGAGGGCGTGGGTGGTCGTGTCGTGGGCGGCGGCGAGGCTCACCCGCGTCTCCTCCAGCCCGCCGGGCAGGGGCGCGAGGAGGGCGAGGAGATCGTCTCCCCCACCCTCCGTCAGCCGGCGGCGGGCGAGGCGGCGCAGCTCGGCGTCCACCCGCGCGAAGAGGAGCGGGCGGGGCAGGGTGGGCAGCGGAAAGGGCAGCCGCAGCGGGGCGAGGAAGGCGTGGAGCAGCTCCGCGTCGAACTCCCCGCCGAAGTACGCCGCGTTGAGCATCCCGAGCACGGCGCGGTCGGCCCAGGCCAGGGCGTCGAACTCCCCCGCCGGGACGGGGGGCAGGGCCGAGCGCACGCGGGAGCGCAGGGCCTCCAGATGCCGCCGCCCGAAGCCGGGGTTCACCGCCTGCCGCCGGGGGCCGTGGCCGGGCGCGTCGGTCAGGATCACCCCGCCCGAGAGGTACGGCACCACCCGCGAGAAGCTCCCCGCGCTGCGGAAGGTGGCGAGGTCCCCGAGCAGGCGGCGGTTCCACTCGGGGCTGAAGCCCACCACGGCGGGCAGGCCCAGGCGCAGGCGGAAGAGGCCCACGCCGTCCGCCCTCGCCCGCCGCGCGCCCTCCTCGACCAGCCCCAGCGGCGAGAGCGCCCAGTCGCGCAGGTGGCCGTCGCCACGCCGGGCGGGCGGCTCGGGCAGGGTTTCCAGCCCGCGCACGTCGGACCTGGGCACGGGCAGGATCGGCACGGGGCGCATTCTGGCACGGGCGCGTAGGCGCGAAGTTGATCAAAAGGAACGGTCCGGGCGGGCAGCGTCTAGCCCGCGGGCGTCTGCACCGCGTCCCACGTCTCCCCCTCCCCCGGCACCCGGGGGCCGTCCAGATCGTCGTAGGGCAGGCCGAGCAGCCCGCCCGCCCCGTTCCACCCGCTCAGCATGGAGAGGGGCACGCCGCCGCCGGGGTGGACGGTCCCGCCGACCTGCGCGAGGTTGTGCGCGCCCGGGTGCGTCCAGCCGGGGCGCAGGCTGCCGATCAGTCCGTGGGGGGCGCGGCCATACAGGGCCCCCCGCAGGGAGGTCCGGGCGTACTCGGCGGGCGAGAGGGGGTGCCAGTCCGTCACCGGGAGGGGGAGCCGGGCCTGGAGCCCCCGCAGCAGGAAGGCGCCGTAGCCGCGCGGATCGTCCGTCGCCCCGGGGTCAGGCGGCGCGTTCACGAGGAGGAAGGCCCGGTCCCCGTCGAGGTGCAGGTAGAGGGTGGGGTCGGTGGGGAGACGCCCGGCGCGGATGTCCCGCCACTCCCGGGCGTAGTCGGCGGGCCAGAGGATGTGGTGGGCGTGGCCGCGATCTTCCGAGAGCCGCAGTTGCAGCGCGAAGCCGCTCACCCCGCGCGGGCTGCGGTCGTCGGGGAGGCCCAGCCAGCCCCGCGTGAGGGCCCGGTCGGCGGCGCTCACCCAGGCGTCCGCGGTGTAGACGCCCCGGCCCGTGTGGGCGCCCACCACCTGGCCCCCCCGCGTGATCAGATGTTCCACCCGCGTGCCGAACTCGAAGCGCACCCCCAGCGCCTGCGCCCGCTCCCACATCCGCACCGCGAGCGCCCCCAGGCCCCCCTCCATGTGCCATACCCCGGAGCCGAGTTCGACCCAGGAGACGTTGTGCAGCACGGCGGGGGCGCGGTAGGGGTCGGCCCCCAGATAGGTGGCGAAGCGCAGCCAGAAGGGGGTCAGGAAGGGGCCGCTCTCCACCAGACGGGCGAGGCTGGACCAGGGGGCGGCGCCGAGCCCGCGCGTGACCGCGTAGCGGGCCAGCCTCAGCCGACCCGGCGGCGGCGCGAAGAGGAAGGTGGGCGCCGCCCCCTGGTAGATGCGCCGCGCGACCCCGAGCAAGCGGACGTACTCCAGCCCCTCCGCCCGGCCCAGTTGCGCCAGGGTGGGCTCCAGGCTGCCCGCCACGTGCAGCGCCTCCGGGGCGAAGGTGCGCCCGCCGAGCGCGTGATAGGTCGTCGTGGGGCGCGCGGGGTCGAGCGGGGGCAGAGTCAGGCCGGTCCGCTCGTGCAGGGCGCGGAAGATCTGGGGCATGGTGACGACCGTCGGCCCGCTGGAGAAGTCCTCGTAGCCCAACGCCGCCTTGCCGCCGGGGCGGTCCAGATGGTCGAGGACGGTGACCCGCACGCCCTCCCCTGCCAGCCGCAGCGCCGCCGCCAGCCCCGCGAAGCCCGCGCCGAGGACGATCACGTGGTCGGGGGAGCTCGCCGTGGCCCTCACTGCTCGTACTCCCGGCCCTTCCAGCCCACCTGACGGCGCAGGCCGCGCAGGTACACGGGGAGGGCGAGGAGGGGGGTGACCGGGCTGAGCAGCCCCTCGGCGAGGTCGGCGGGGCGGCGGCGCCCGGTGACGAGGCTGACGAGGGGACGCTCCAGGAGCCCGGCGGCGCGCAGCGCCCAGAGCCAGCGGGCCCGGCGGGCGGGGAGGAGCCACGGCAGGGTGTACACGGCGAGGTGCCACCCGATGGAAACGGCGAGCACGGCCCGTGAGCGCAGGTGGACCCGGTAGACGTTCTTGCCGAAGCCCGCCACCGAGGCCGGGTAGCTGCGGTACATCCGCACCTCCATACATTCGCCCGCGAGCGCGAGGGCCAGCCGCCCGCCGCGCTCCTTGAGGCGCTGCCCGAAGATCACGTCCTCGAGCACCTCGCTGCGCACCAGGGCGTGTCCCCCCAATCGATCGTAGGCCGCGCGGCGAAAGGCCATCAGTTGCCCGTTCGCCGCGCTCGCCGCCGGGAAGGGCAGCCGCAGTCCCGGCGCGGGCAGGAAGGTCAACAGCACGACCTCCACCAGGGGGGTGATCAGCCGCTCGCCCAGGGTCACGTTGCGCTGGCGCGGCCACACGCTCAGGAGGTCGGCGTCCGAACGTGTCAGCTCGGCGAGCACCGCTCCGAGCGCCCCCGGCCCCCACCGCACGTCCGCGTCGGTGAAGATCAGCACGTCGCCCGTCGCCGCCCGCGCGAGCTGCTGGCAGGCCCACGGCTTGCCGTGCCACCCCGGCGGCAACCCCTCCCCGCACAGCACCCGCGCGCCCGGCACCCCCGCGCACAGCCGCCGCGCGAGGCCGCCCGTGCCGTCGCGGCTGCCGTCGTCGAGCACGAGCACCTCGTCCGCCCCCTGCGCGAGCACGCCGGGGAGGGTGTGGACGAGGTTGTGCGCCTCGTCGCGCGCGGGAATCAGGATGGAGACGCGCGGGCGCTCCCGGGGCACAGGGCGGGGCCGCAGCCGGGGGAAGGTGAGGACGTTGAGGAAAAAGACCGCCGCCTTGTACGTGAAAAAGCCCCGCGCGGCCTCGCGGTAGGCCCGGGCGAGGTCGAGCTTCACCGCTCCCCCGTAAGCCACGCGAGGGCGCGGCCCGGCAGGTCCAGCCGTTCCTGCGCGCTGACCCGTCCCCCCGCCAGGCGCAGGTAGCCCGCCAGGGGCGCCTCGGGGTCGCTCTCCCGCAGCTCCGCATCGAGGGCGGCGAGTTCGCGGGTCAGCGCGTCCTCCAGCCCAGGCCCCTCCACCGCCCGCCCGAAGCGCGCGTAGGCCTCGGGGTGTTGGGCGCCCCGCAGCGTCACCCGCAGGGCGACGGGCACCAGGGGCACGCCCGCCGTCCGGGCGATCCAGGCCGCCCCCGGCTGCACACCCCGGAGCGGCCCGGCGGGTTGCAACGCCCCCTCCGGAAAGACGACCACCCAGGCACCCGCCCGCGCCGCGCGCACCGCCTCCCGCAGGTCGCGCGTGCCGAGCGCCCCCAGCCGCCGCAGGAAGGGAAAACGGGCGAGCTGCCCCTCCGTCATGAGCACCCGGTAGCCCTGCCCCAGCACCCACGTCACCTCGCGCAGCACGTACCCGTCCCACCACGAGTGGTGGTTGGGAGCGAGCACCGCCCCTCCCCCGGGCAGCGGGCCGCGCACCCAGACTCCCCGCAGGTCGGTGTGAACGCTGCGGCGCACGCTCGTTTTCAGCAGGGCCGTCACCGGGTCAAGGCTCACGCCCGCCTCCCGCGCACCGCCCGCGCCAGCGCCAGGCCCGCCAGCATCGCCGCCAGGGTCACGCCCGCCTCCACGTACCGCCCGACGAGGACGAGCCCGCCCGGCAGGAAGAACGTCTCGACCGGGTAGGCGACCCCGAAGGTGAGGCGGGAGAGGTCGGGCTGCGGGGCGGGTTCGGCGGTGGCAGCCTGCACGTTCGGGGAGACCCGAGCCGCCCCTTGCTGCGTGGGCAGATTCCGGGCCCGTCGCCTCGCCCCGAACGTCCCCGGGCTGATCCGCGTGAAGGCCCAGGCGAGCCCCGTGCCCACCGCCCACCAGCCCAGGAAGTTCTGGAGGGGCGCGCCCGCCCACAGCGGCGCCGGGTCCTGCCACGTCCAGTAGCCCTGCGCCGTCATCAGCGGTTCCAGGCCCACGTCCCAGGCCACCATCAGGAGTCCGGCCAGCCACGCCCGGCCCCCCGCGAGAAGCGTCGCCGCCAGCGTCAGGGCGAACCAGCCCAGCGGCACGATCAGGGGCACGCTGAGGAGAGTGGGGGCAGGCGCACCCGCGTAGGTGTAGACGCCGAAGGGAAAGCCCGTGCGGCTGCCGAGCAGTTCGACGCCCAGCCCCACCCCGGAGGCCAGAGCCGCCATCACCAGGGCCCGCCGCCCCCCCGCCCGCTCCCAGGCGTAGGCGAGGGCCGCGGCGAAGAGCGCCCCGGTGCTGAGCAGCGCGAGCAGGGAAAAGCCCTCCGGCCACAGCGGCACGGGCACCTTGAGCGCGGCGTAGAGGGCCAGCCACACCATCCAGGGCCGCGTCTGCCGGGCGAGCGCCGCCCCTCTCTCCCGCACCGTCCCGCCGAAGTCGCCGCGCAGCGCGTCGCCCCCCAGCGCGAGGAGTCCGGCGAGGGGCAGGCCCAGGGCAATCAGCCCCCACCCGCCCGGCACCCCGTCGATCACGAGCAGGGCCCCCAGAAACGCGACCCCCAGCGCGGCGAAGGCGAGCCCGGAGCGCAGGAGGACCGGACTCACGCGGCCTCCCGTCCGGGGGCCACCCGTTCGCCCCCCTCACGGAACGCGGGGGAGAGGGCCTGCCCCCCGGCCTTCTGCCCTCTGCCTTCCACCTGCCGTCCCCTCACCTCCACCCCTTCCTCGTCAGGTCCCCCACGAGCACGCGGGCGGCGTTGCGCCCCGACGCGCCCATGATGCCGCCTCCGGGGTGGGTGCTGGCCCCGGTCAGGTACAGGCCCTTCACGCCGGGCCAGCGGTACCCACTCGCGGCCATCCACGGGCGGAAGGCGAACATCTGGTCGAAGCTCATCTCCAGGTGCATCACGTTCCCGCGGTGCAGCCCGAGGTTGGTCTCCAGCCACTGCGGCGTCTGCACGAGTTCGCCCACGATGGTGTCCCGCGTGCCCGGCGCGTAGTGCTCGAACGCCCGCAGGATGTTCTCCCGCGCCTGCGCCGCGCGCGTCTCCCAGCTTCCCGAGGCCAGCTCGTAGGGGTAATACTGCGCCCACAGCCACAGCACGTCGCCGCCGGGGGGCGCGAGGCTGTCGTCCACGGCGGAAAAACTCATGGCGACCAGCGGCGGATCGGTCGTCGGCTCCCCCGCCAGATATTCGCCGTAGCCCTTCATCAGTTGGCGCTCGTCCTTGATCAGGAGGCCCAGGCCCACCCGGCTCTCGGGCTCGGTGTGGTTTCTGTACCGGACTTTTTCGCTGAGGGCGAGGCGCAGGATCATCCCGAACCCGTTGCCCACCCGGCCACCCCGCGCGGCGGGGGGCACGTACTCGTCGGGCAGCGCGTCTGCCGTCGTCAGGACGTGGGTGCCCGACACGACCGCGCGGGCGGTGTAGGTATCGCCGTTCTCCAGCTCGATGCCCTGCGCCTTGCCGTCCCTGACCAGGATGCGTTTGACGGGCGCGTTGACGAAGACCTCGCCGCCGTCGGCCTCGACCGCCCGGCGCAGGGCCTTCGTGAGTCCCCCCGATCCCCCCTTGGGCCGGGCCACGCCGCCCTCGTGGTAGAGGGGGTGCCACAGCAGGAAGGGGGCACTGAGCGGATCGCTCGGCGGGGGTCCGCTCTGGGCCGCCATCCAGACGAGGGGCGCCCGGACCCGCTCCTCCTTGAAATACTCGCGCGCCACGTCCCCGTAGGGCCGCAGGATGCGCCGCAGTTGCGTCTGGGCGTCGCGGCCCTTCCCGCTCTTGACGAGCATCTTTCCCATCTCCAGGGGGCCGGGGGCCGAGTTGAAGAGGTCGGCGACGCTTCGGGCAAAGGGCGTCCAGTCGTCCAGAAAGCGGCGGTACGCCTCCCCCTGGCCGGGAAAGAGGGTCTCCAGCTCCCGCGCCGTCCGGTCGGCGTCGCGCCACACGAACCAGGGCGTCTCGCCGTCCGAGGCGTGGAACATGGGGTCCACGTCGAGGTAGTGCAGCCCGTGGCGGGTGAGTTCCAGCTCGCGCACGACGGGCGTCATGCGGATCAGGATGTGCGCGCTGCCGCCGTAGTCGAAGCGGTAGCCGGGCACGAGTTCTTCCGTGCTCACCGCCCCGCCGACGAGGTGGCGCCGCTCGAACACGCCCACCCGCAGCCCCGCCTTGGCGGCGTAGGCGGCGGTCACCAGGGCGTTGTGGCCCGCGCCCATCACGATCACGTCGAAATCCGGCATCCGGCCCGAATCCTGTCACACCGGGAAGGCGGGAGACGGTCAGGGATGCCGCCTTCGGGCGCGCCGCCGCCACCTCACGGGGAGAGTTCCCTGAGGCCTCCCATATCTTGGTGCTAACACTTGACTTTTTGTTGTAGAAATACAACAATGCGTGGCATGGTTGCCAAGGCGGCTGGTCGTCCCTCTCCCCCGTCCCTGTTCAACCGGCTGCCCGTGCTGCGCGCCGAGCGCGGGCTGAGCCGCCAGGACCTCGCGGCGGCGGTGGGGGTGAACTACCAGACCATCGGGTACCTGGAGCGCGGGGAGTACCACCCGAGCCTGGACCTCGCCTTTCGCCTCAGCGAGTATTTCGGGCTGCCCATCGAGGCGATCTTTTCGCGCACGCCCTTCACGCCGCTCAGCGAGAGAGTCTACGGAGGTTCCGCATGAACGCGACCCTGCCCCGGCCCCGCCCGCCCGCGCCGCTCGCCGCCCGTCGCCGGGTCGTGCTGCTCGCCGTGGGCGGGTACCTGCTCATGCTGCTCGGCACCGGCCTGAGAGCCGTTCCCGGCGTGTCCGACTGGCTTTGGGGGCCGCTCTCGCTTCTCGGGCTCGTCACGGCCTGGGCCGCGGCCTTCCAGCTCATGCTTCCGGTGCGGCTGGGCCTGCCCTACCTGAAGGCCCCGGGGTTGGATGAGCGGCAGTGGCAACGGCTGGCCCAGGCCCACGTGAGCGCGTACCGGGTCGTGGGCATCCTGATCCTCCTGGGTTACCTGTACTTCCAGACGGCGGATCGCGGCCATTCCCTGCCCGTGCCCCGAGACAGCTTCACCTGGACGGCCCTCTGGTCGGGCGCCATGCTCCTGATCTGCGCCCTTCCCGGCGCTCTCCTCGCCTGGACCGAGCCGGACCCGCCGGGCGAGTAGACAGAACCGCGTGACAGGGCGGGGGGTACGCTGGGCGCCATGTTCGGTCGCCGCGTGCCCCCCCACATCGTCTTCGCACTCAGCGTCGTCCTCGCGCTCCTGTGCGCCGTTCCCGCCGTCCGGTACGGACTCACGGCGAGGTGGCTCCCCGCCCTGCTGTGGGGCGCGGTGGCCGTGTGGTTCGCGGTGGACGCGGTGCGCGCCCACGGGTGGAGGCAGCAGCAGAGGGCCTAGCCGGGGCTCAGCCCAGCCGCCTGACCCAGAAGCGCATGAGCTTGGGGGTCTCCCGCTCCTCGCCCACGTCCTGCCAGCTCATCGTCGTTTCCAGGTCGGGACGCTCCGAGTAGCCGCGTGACCGCCAGAAGGCGTCCAGCGGTCGGTAGCCCTCGGGCCGGGCCGGGTGGTCCTCCGGGCGCCGCACGGCGCAGAAGGCGGTCACCCCCAGCCCCAGGCGCCGGGCGTGGGCCTCGCGCTCGTCGAAGAAGCGGTGGCCGAGGCCACGCCCCCGGTACCCGGGCAGCAGCACGCTCTCGCCGAGGTACAGGATGTCGGCGGGGTCGAACTCGGGGGGCCGGAAGGGGGCGCGTACCTCGGGCGTCTCGCGCGTCAGGGGCACCGCCGTGCTCGCCCCCACCACCCGCCCCCCGTCGCGGGCGAGGACGACCAGCGCCCCGGGCGCGCCCAGGTACGTCCGCAAGTAGCCCTCCTCGTACTCCGCGCTGCCCTCGTACAGGTACGGGAAGGCGCGGAACACCTCCTGCCGCAACCGGGCGAGGTCGGGGAGGAAGGCGCGCAGCTCGTCCCCGGTGGCCGGGCGGACGGTCAGGGCGTCCGGCACCCCCTCAGCCTCCGCCTACCTGCCGGGTCCAGTCGGCGAGGTTGTAGTAGTTCGTCACGCGGGCGAGGCGGCCCCCCCGCACCTCGAAAAAGGCGCCCACGGGGAGCACGTAGGTCTGGCCGCCCGCCTCGGGCAGGCCGGGGTCGGTCCTCAGGTACTCGCCGTGGATCACGAACTCGGCGGCGGCGCGCCCCCCGTCCTCCGTCGCCATCACCACGAGGTCCTCGGCGCGCTCGCGGTAGTGGGCGTCCATCTTCGCCAGGAAGGCGCGGAAGGCCTCCACGCCGCTTTGCGTCTCGCCCTCGTTGATGTCGTGGCGCACGTCCGCGCTCAGGAGGGCGAGCATCCCCTCCGCGTCCCCGGCGTTAAAGGCCGCGTAGTAGCGCCGCACGAGGTCGAGGGTGGCCGCCTGGGGCTCGGGTGCCGTCATGGGGGGCAGTGTAAGCAGGGCGGGGGCGGGAGGCTGGCCGACGTGACGAGACGGTGAAGCCCCCCAACCTCTGCCACATGCCCCGGCAAAAAGGGCATGATGGGGAGGCAGGCTGTTTGCCCCTGCCGGCGTGCGTCCCTCCCTGCTCCGGCCCCGGGCGCGCTCTGCTCCTCTCAACCCCCCTTGAACCTCCGCGCCTGCCGTGTTCCCCGCGGGGCGCTTGTGAAACGGAAGGAGTCCCCGCGTGAATCCTGTGCGCTACATCATCACCCGGCCCTGCCTGCAAGAAGGCAGCCTGCGCCTGCTCAAATACGTCCAGCCAGTCTTTCCGGAACAGGGCCCGGCGCAGTTCGTGGACGACCGGGGCACCGAGCACACGGTGCAGATCGACCGCGCCCAGGGCCGCGTGTGGGGCCTGGGCAAGCTCTACCACGACCTGAACCTCGGGGTGAACGACGTCCTCACGCTCACGCCCCTCGCGCCGGGCCGCTTTCAGGTGGAGGCCACCGTCAAGCCGCACGCCGCCCCGCCGCCCCCCGCCCGGACGAGCGCGCCCCAGGCCCCCGAGCCCCGCCGCGTCGTGGTGTCGGCCACCCCCCACGTCCGCGAGGTGCGCCTGGAGCACCCCCGGCCCACCGCCGAGGCGCGGGAGGCCACCCCGGCGGAGCCCGGCGTGACGGCGCGGCTGGGCTCCAGCCTGAACGCCGAGGCCGCCCCGAGCACCGTCCCCGCCCCGGCACCGCTCGTCCCGGTGCCGCCCTCGCCCGCCGAAACGGCCTCCCAGACGCCGCGCCCGCGGGCCGGGCAGCGACCGGAGGTCAACCTGTCGCGCCCCGCGCCGAGCAGCGTGGAGGGCCAGCTCGCCGAACTCGCCCGGCTGACCGGGTACCGGCTGGACTTCCCGGCGCCGGGGCTCGCGCGGCTGCGCGCCGACCTCGGGGCGCACGGGTACACGGTGCACGTCGCGCTGACGGGCGACGCGACACGCTCGCCCGCCTGGGGGCAGGGGGCGGAGTACACGGCCCTGGTGACGGGGGAAGGCGAGCGGCCCGGGGACCTGCCGCGCCTGACCCGCGAGGCGCTCGCCGCCCTGATCGAGCACGCGCGGCTCGCGCCCCTCTCGCCCATCGACCTGCGCGGGTACTGGAAGGCCGGGAACCTCGACCTGGAGACGGCGGCGAGCGTGTCCGAACTCGTGGGAGCGCACCTCGCCCAGCGCGGGGCTTTTTCCTTCGTGCTCCTCACCCTGGCGAGCCACCCCGCCCACAGCGTCGTGAGCAGCGCCCGCCTCGCCGAGAAGCTCGGCAGCGGCGTGAACACCGCCGAGCTCGGCAGCATCCTCGACACGCTCACCCGCGCGCCCTTCCTGGCCCTCACGCCGCTGCCGGGCGGGCAGTTCCTGCTGCGCGCCGACGTGCGCGACCTCCTCGCCGATCTCGCCGAGTACGCCGAGGGGGTGCGCCGCCGGGTGCGGACGCCGACCGCCGAGGGGGGCACGCGGGCGGGCGAGACCCTGGCCGTCACGGCGTAGGCCGGGCCAGACGGGCCGGGCGGAGAGACACACACGCGCTCCCCGCCCGGGGGGTTGGCCGGCGGACTACATCCCCTTGTCGTCGCCCCCGGTGCCGAAGGTGGTGCCGGTGGAGGTGAGCCCGTCCGCGAGGCCGGGGGCCCCGGGCACGCCGCCTGGAGCGCCGTCGCTCATGCGGGTGGCCTCGCCCACGGCCACCGGTGTGTCGGTCATGCCGCTCTCGGACTCGTCGGTGTTCCCGGCACGGTCACTCATGCCGTTGCCCGCGTCGGCGGGCAGACCGCCCTCTTGACCGCGGTCCTGGGCGTCGTTCTGGGTCATGGCTGCTCTCCTGTCCTGGGGCTCAGCGGTCGTCGCCGTCGGTGTTCAGGCCGCCGCCGAGAGAACCCATTGGCGTGTCGGCGTTGTCCTCGCTCGTCGCGCCCGGGTCCCCGCTGCGGTCTACGGTGCCGTCCGTGCCGGAGGGGTCGGTGCCCAGGCCGATCTGGCCGCTGCCGGTCCGGCCTGGGCCGTTCTGGCCGCTGGGGGTGGGGTCGCTCGGGTCGGTGGTCATGGGCGCCTCCGTCGGGGCGGAAGACCCGGGGCACGGACCCTACCGCGCCGCCGGGCTTCCAGGGGGTGGAGGTCCATTCAAACGCGCCCGGGCCCCCGTCACAAGGCCGGGGGCGTTGAGCGTTCACCCGCCGCACCCCTCATGCGCGGGGGCCGGGCGCGGGGTCAGGCCGCCGGGCGCGAGCGCAGCAGGTACCGCACCAGACTCCCCAGGCTGGGGTCGCGCAGCACGCACACGATGAGCAGCTCCCCGTGCAGGGCGATGAGCAGGGTGCGGTGCTCGAACTCCAGTTGCGCGGAGAAGAGCGGGCCCCCCTGCGGCAACTCGCCCAGGGCCCGCGACGCGTCGAGCAGGGCACACAGCGGCGCGAGCAGCGGGGCCGGCAGCGCCTCGCCCTCCGCCCCGAGCGGCTGGCGGCCCGCCGTGAGCAGGGTGACCCCCAGGACCCCGGGCTTGCCCAGCAGATCCCGCAGCAGGCGCCGGTCGGCGGGAGAGAGCGCCGGGGGCGCGGACGGCGCGGGGGAGAGGAGAGCGAGCGCGGCGCGCAGCCCCTCGGCGCTGGGGACCGGGCCGAGCGAGACGATCCCGGCAGGCACCTCCGCCCCGCAGGCGAACAGCCGCGTGCCCGCCGGCAGGCAGAGGTCCCCCAGCCCCCCGAAGCCTGCCAGGGGCAGGTCGAGCAGCACGGCCCCCGGCGGCCCGGCGCGCAGGGCGGCGCGCAGCCCCGCGAGGCTGGCCGTGCGGCGAACGCGCAGCCCCAGGCCCTCGACCAGACGCTCGGCGGCCTTGCCCCGGCCACGCTCGCGCTGACGACGAGCACGTCGGTGCGGGGCGGCGGGGCCACGTCCCCCTGCGCCTTGCTGGCGATGGTCCGTCCTCCTCTCGGCGGCGTCTTGCCGGTCGTCCTGTCTGCCTCGGTCACGGTGCTCTCCTGGTCCGCCGGGACCACCCTCACCCGGTTCGGCGCCCGCCCCCACTAGAGCGCCCCCCGGCTCACGGCTTCCTTACAGGCGCCTTCCCGGCGCACTTCCGCGGAGGCCGGGTCCCCTCATGAGTTCATATGCGGGCGCGGCGAATTTGGATCACCGGGGTGTTCCGCCCTTGTGCCCCGCGCGGGAACAAGGCGGGGGGTGCGGGCGCCGCCATCGGGCGCCGGGCCGGGGGGTATGCTGGGGCGTTATGACGCAGTCTCAGACGATCATGTCCGGCGGGAATGCGGCCTTTATCGAGGGGCTGTACGAGGCGTACCTCGCCGATCCTGCAAACGTGGACCCCGAGTGGCGCGCGTACTTCGACGACCTGCGCGGCGGGGCACGCGAAACCCCCCACTCCCAGGTCCAGCAGGCCTTTTACCAGCTCGGCACGCAGCGGCGGGGCGGCGCGGTTCTCCCCGCCCCGGAGGGGGTCAGCGGCGCGCAGCAGGCCGCCGGGGCGCTCATCACGGCCTACCGGGTGTACGGCCACATCAGCGCGCGGACCAATCCCCTCAAGATGCGCGGCCTCCCGGTCGTGCCCGAACTCACCCCCGAGTATTACGGCCTGTCGGAGGCGGACCTCAACGAGACCGTCCACGACGGTGTGTTCCACGGGCCGCTGCGTGAGGTGATCGCCCAGCTTCAGGAGACGTACTGCGGGGCCATCGGCTTCGAGTTCAACTACCTTCCCGCGAACGAGCGGGCGTGGTTCCAGGAGCGGGTGGAGGCCGGGCGGGGCCGGGGCCGCTACTCCCCGGAGGAGCGCCGCCGCCTGATGGTCAAACTCAACGCCGCCGAGGGGCTGGAGCGCTACCTCCACGTCAAGTACGTGGGGCAGAAGAGGTTCTCGCTGGAGGGCGGCGAGAGCTTCATCCCGCTGCTCGACCGGATCATCCAGCAGGCGGGAAGCTTTGGGGTCAAGGAGACGGTCATCGGGATGGCGCACCGCGGGAGATTGAACGTCCTCGTCAACATCTTCGGGAAAAAGCCCAGCGACCTCTTCGCCGAGTTCGAGGGCAAGAAAAAGATCAGCGACGATCCGGACATCGCGGGCGACGTGAAGTACCACATGGGCTATTCGAGCGACGTGCGGACCCCCGGCGGCCCGATGCACCTCGCGCTGGCCTTCAACCCCTCGCACCTGGAGATCGTCTCGCCGGTGGTCCACGGCTCCGTGCGCGCCCGCCAGGACCGCCGGGGAGACGCGGAGCGCAAGCAGGTGCTGCCGGTCACCGTGCACGGCGACGCGGCGGTGAGCGGGCAGGGCGTGGTGATGGAGACGCTGAACATGTCGCGCCTGCGCGGCTTCACGACGGGCGGGGCGATCCGCATCGTGATCAACAACCAGATCGGCTTCACGGTGAGCGATCCGCGCGATACCCGCTCGAGCCGCCACTCGACCGACGTGGCGAAGATCGCCAACGCGCCCGTGATGCACGTCAACGGCGACGACCCCGAGGCGGTGGCCTTCGCGGGCGACCTCGCCATCGAGTACCGCCAGAGCTTCGGCAAGGACGTGTTCATCGACCTGATCTGCTTTCGCCGCCACGGCCACAACGAGGCCGACGACCCCACGATGACCCAGCCCATCATGTACCGCGAGATCAAGGCGCACCCCGGCACCCGCGCCCTGTACGCACGCGACCTCGAGGCGGCGGGCGTCTTGCCGGCGGGCGAGGGCGACCGACTGGTGGAGCGGTTCCGCGACCAGCTCGACGCGGGGGGCGCCGTGGTCGAGGAGATGGAGAACCTCGAGCAGAGCCGACTCGCCGCCGACTGGAAGGGGTACGTGGGCACCGAGTGGACCGACGACACGCCCACGAGCGTGCCCCGGGAGCGCCTTACCGAACTCGGCCTCAAGCTCAGCGAGGTGCCGGAAGGCTTCGGGCTCCACCGCGGGGTGGCGCGCGTGCTGGAGGCCAGACGGGCCATGAGCCGCGGCGAGCAGCCCCTCGACTGGGGGATGGGCGAGATGCTGGCGTACGCGACGCTGCTCGTGGAGGGCTACCATGTCCGGCTCGACGGCCAGGACTCGGGCCGCGGCACCTTCGTCCACCGCCACGCGACCCTGCACGACCAGAGCGCGCAAGACCCCATGAACGAGGAGTACCTCGGCCTCGCGCACCTCTCGCCCGATCAGGGCCGGGTCGAGGTGATCGACTCCACGCTCTCGGAAGAGGCGGTGGTCGCCTTCGAGTACGGCTACTCGACCTCGGAGCCCAAGGCCCTCGTCGCCTGGGAGGCGCAGTTCGGCGACTTCGCCAACGGGGCGCAGGTCGTGATCGACCAGTTCCTCTCGGCGGGCGAGAGCAAGTGGCAGCGCCTCTCGGGCCTGACCATGCTGCTCCCGCACGGGTACGAGGGCGCGGGGCCCGAGCACTCCAGCGCGCGGCTGGAACGCTACCTGCAACTGTGCGCCCAGAAGAACATGCAGGTGGTGGTGCCCTCCTCCGCCGCGCAGATCTTCCACCTCCTGCGCCGTCAGGTGCTGCGGCCCTACCGCAAGCCCCTGATCGTGATGACGCCCAAGAGCCTGCTGCGCAACAAGCTCGCCATGAGCCCGCTGAGCGACCTCGCGGGGGGCCGCTTCTGTGAGGTTATCGGCGACGACACGGTGCAGCAGGCGAAGCGGGTGGTCGTGAGCAGCGGCAAGCTCCACTGGGAACTCTTCGAGGCGCGTGACGCCGACAAGGAGGGGTACGCGGGCACGGCGCTCGTGCGGCTGGAGCAGCTCTATCCCTTCCCCGCCGATGCGCTGAAGGCCGAGCTGGCCAAGCACCCCGGCGCGCAGGTGGTCTGGGCGCAGGAGGAACCCCAGAACCAGGGCGCGTGGTTGATGATCCGCGACGACCTGGAGAAGGTGCTCTCTCCCGGACAGCGCCTCATCGCCGCTACCCGTCCCCGCGCGGCGAGCACGGCGGTGGGCTACGCCAGCGTCCACACCCGCGAGCAGGCGCAGGTCATCGCCGACGCGCTGGGCGAGCGGGTCACGCCCGAGAAGGTGGAAGCCCAGGTGCAGGCGGTGCAGGAGGCGACGGCGCAGGCCTGAGCCAGGAACCCGGGGGCGGAGGGAGGCCAGGCGGCCACCTCCGCCCCTTTCATGTGTTCCGTGCCCCTCCTGCGGGAAGCGTCCCCACGTCAGTCACGCCCCCCGGGGGGTATAAAGGGTCTCGTTATGGCCGAAATCAAGGTTCCCGTTTTTTCCGAGTCGGTGAGCGAGGGCACGCTGCTGACCTGGCACAAGAAGCCCGGCGATGAGGTCAGGCGCGGCGAGGTGATCGCCGAGATCGAGACCGACAAGGTGGTCCTGGAAGTCACCGCCCAGCAAGACGGCGTGCTCCAGAGCGTCGCCAAGAACGAGGGCGACACCGTGCTCAGCGAGGAGGTCCTGGGCACCGTCGGCGACGCGGGCGC
This sequence comes from Deinococcus planocerae, assembly GCF_002869765.1. Taxonomy (NCBI): domain Bacteria; kingdom Thermotogati; phylum Deinococcota; class Deinococci; order Deinococcales; family Deinococcaceae; genus Deinococcus; species Deinococcus planocerae. The sequence goes on from NZ_PNOR01000006.1 coordinate 79,894, forward strand.
CCCGGCGCAGGCCACGCCCACGCCCGCCGCCCAGACTCCGGCGCCCGCCGTGGATCAGGCGAGCGGCCCGGTGGCGAACGAGACGAGCGCGGGCGGTACCGCCACCCAGCCCGACAGCGCGAACCTCGGGAACGAGGCGACCCGCCGCGACGACCTCTCCCCCGCCGTGCGGCGCGTGGTGACCGAGAACAACCTCGACCCGGCCCAGCTTCCCGCGACCGGCCCCAAGGGCAACATCACCAAGGCGGACGCGCTGGGAGCGGTCGCCACCGCCCAGGCCGCGCCGAGCACGGTGGCCCAGCCCGCGACGACCCAGCCGAGCGCGCCCGCTCCGGCCACCCCCACCCCCTCGGCGCCCGTTCCCAGCGGCCCCCGTGCCGAGCAGCGCGTACCCATGACGCGTATCCGCCAGCGCATCGCCGAGCGGCTCAAGGAGGTGCAGAACACCGCCGCGCTGCTAACCACCTTCAACGAAGTGAACATGAAACCGGCGATGGACCTGCGCAAGAAGTACCAGGACCAGTTCGTCGCCAAACACGGGGTCAAGCTCGGCTTCATGAGCCTGTTCGTGCGTGCGGCGACCGAGGCCCTGAAGCAGTTCCCGGTCGTGAACGCCTCGGTCGAGGGCAAGGACATCATCTACCACGGCTACTACGACATCGGGATCGCGGTGGCGAGTGACCGGGGCCTTGTTGTCCCCATCCTGCGCGACACCGACGGGATGAGCCTCGCCACCATCGAGAAGGAGATCGCGGGCTTTGCCCAGAAGGCCAAGGGCGGCAAGCTGACGCTGGAGGACATGAGCGGCGGCACCTTCTCCATCACGAACGGCGGCACCTTCGGCTCGATGATGAGCACGCCGATCATCAACGCGCCGCAAAGCGCCATCCTGGGGATGCACAACATCATCGAGCGCCCGGTCGCCGAGCAGGGGCAGGTCGTCATCCGCCCGATGATGTACGTGGCCCTGAGCTACGACCACCGCATCATCGACGGGCGTGAGGCCGTGCTCTTCCTGGTGACGATCAAGAACCTGCTGGAAGACCCGGCGCGGATGTTGCTGGAGGTGTAGGAGCAGTCAGCTATCAGCCGTCAGCGGTCAGCGGTCAGCTTTTCGGGGCTGGCCGCTGTTGACTTGTGGGACGAGAGTCCAAAGAATCCTCTAGATTGTCCGTATGCTTTCAACACTATACGAGCTTCACCCTCTTCGGGGGGTAGGTCCTATCGAATTGGGGATGACCTGTGATGAGTCGCGCCTTGCTATGCGGCAGACACCTAAGACCTTCCGCAAGTCCCCCCTATCCCCTACCTTGACGGACGCTTACCACGGAAATGCCTTTCAAGTCTTCTTCGACGAGGAGGAAAGAATCGAGTTTATTGAACTTTCCCGAAACGACGGGATCGGAGCGATCTTCCAGGGGACGGACCTTCTCCACACTCCAGCCGAACAAGTCATCCTCTTGCTGTGTTCTGTGGCAAACCTTGACTCTAACCATTCTGAATTGGGGAACACCTACACATTTCCAGAGCTTGAGCTATCACTATGGCGAGCGGTGATACCCCAAGGTGATGGAGACAGCGAAGGACGTTTCTTCAACACCGTGGGTATCGGAAAATTGGGCTACTTCTCCCGTTAAGCCGCGTCGTCCTTTCCGCATAGCAACGCTTATTGTCAACTTCTCAAATCTTCTGCAACGGCCTCTCCGCCAACCACTCCGGCACCTCGTCGGGCAAGTAGGTGTCGAAGGTCAGGTGGGCCAGGCTGACGAGCGGGTAGCCCGCCAGCGGCCCCGCCTCCTTCCGCCGATCCACGATGCAGGCGATGGCGACGCACTTTCCGCCTGCCGCCTCCGATGCGCGCACGGCCTTGAGAACGCTGCCGCCGGTCGTGAGCACGTCCTCCACAGCGACGAAGGGTTCACCGGGAGCGAGGGTAAACGCCTCCCGAATCTTCATGCCGCCCTGACCGTCCTTCTCGGCGAAGATGGCGCGGGTGCCGAGGTGACGGGCGACCTCATAGGCGAGGACCACGCCGCCCATCGCGGGGCCGACGGTGACCGTGGCGCGCACACCCTCCTCACGCAGCTTCTGGGCTAGCCCCTGCCCGATGCGCTCGGTGAGGTGGGGGTACTGGAGCACGGTGGTCGATTGCAGGAACTTGGGGGAGTGGCGGCCCGAGGCGAGCAGGAAGTGCCCCTCGTGGTACGCGCCCGCCTCGCGGTAGAGGGCTAAAACGTCCATGCCCGGAGTATTGCCGATTCCACAGCCGAGCGCGGGACCTCACACAGCGGCCCGGCGCATTCCTTCCCTATGATGGCGCATGGAGTTCCCTGACCATGCGCCCCCCTCTCTCCACGTCCCGCGCCCGCGCCTCCCGCTTGGCATTCCGCTGCGAACGACGGTGCAGACGCGCACGCTCGATGTCGAGTTGTAAGGGCAGCCACCCCGGAGGCGCGGCGTGAATCAGGCTTACGTGGACGCGAGCTGGCACGAACTCCAGGGAGGGCAGGGGGTGGGAGGCTGGGGTCTGGTGCTCCTGCTGCCGGAGGCTCTCCCCGCCCGCTACCAGGGGCAACTCGACGCGCCCGATAACAACGCCGCCGAGCTGCGCGCCGTGCTGGAGGCCGTGCGCCACGCCCCGGCGCACGAGTCGCTGGCGGTGTACACCGACAACGAGGCGGTGATCGCGTCGGTGGGGAGGGGCCGGGGACCGCACTCACTCACCGACCACGCCCGCGAGGTTCAGGACGAGGCCCAGGTGAGGGGCGTGCGGCTGCGGGTGAGTTACGCGCCGCGCACCCGGCGCCACATGCTCGCCGCCCACGACCTCGCCAACGACGCCCGCCGGGGCCTGACCACCCCCGCCCTCGCCGGGCCGCACGCCGACGTGCTGATCGAGCAGCGGCCCAGCAGCCCCGAGGCGCGCGTCAGCCTGCGCCGCCACGGCGAGCGGGTCACCGCGCACGTCCGCCTCGACCCTCTGTCCGCCGTGCCGCCAAGCGCGCAGGCCCTCCTCGCCGCCGTGACGCTGGCCCGCCCCGGCGAGGTGCTGTTCGTCCGCCGCGCGAGCAAGGTCGCCCAGGCCCTCTGGCAGCGGCCCGAGCGTGCCCTCCTCCCCGACGCCCTCGCCCGCTTGCAAGAGGCGCGGCAGACGGCAGACGGGCTGGGAGTGCAGGTGCAGTTCCAGAAGACGGGGTAAGGCCTCGCTCGACATCAAGACGACGGGCGCAATGGCGGGGAGGACACAAATCCAAAGAAGAGGCACAACCGAAGTGTGCACTCAGGTGTCGGGGGTGAGGTCCACTCCTACCCTTGTCATCGGACATCTGTTTCAGCCTGATGATGTGTCCGACGTGTCAGGCACTTCCGCCCGCCGACCGTTTCCTCTTACCCCTTCCGACCATTCGGATTATAAGGCGTGGAGCCCTCACACCTCTACCCATTCCCCTGGCTCCAGCACCCGCACGTCCACCCCGCGCGCCTGCCCCTCCCGCGCGAAGACCTGCGGGTCGCCGGTCAGCGGCGGGAAGGTGCCGTAGTGCATGGGAACGGCGACGCGGGGACGCAGCAGCTCCAGCGCGCGGGCGGCCTCCTCCGGCCCCATCGTGTAGTGGTCGCCGATGGGCAGAATGGCGGCGTCCAGGCCCCGGTCGCCGATCAGCCGCATGTCGGAAAAGAGGCTGGTGTCGCCTGCGTGGTAGACGCGCGCGCCGCCCATCTCGATCACGAGGCCGGTGGGCATCCCCCCGTAGGTGCCGTCGGGGAAGGAAGACGAGTGCCAGGCGGGGGTGAAGTACACGCTGCCCCACTCGCCGCGCACGGTGCCGCCGATGTTCGCGCCGATGGCGTTCGGGGCGCCGTTCTTGCCCGCGTAACCCCCGATCTCCGCCGTGCCGATCACGGGCACGCCCGCCTGGCCGAAGTCGAGGGCATTGCCCCAGTGGTCGCCGTGCGCGTGGCTGATCAGGACGGCGCTGACGTTCCAGCCCAGCGCCTCCTCCAGGGAGACGGGGGACTTTGGGTTGCCCTGGATGAAGGGGTCGATCAGGACGCGGTGCTCGCCGCTCTGAAGGAGGAAGGTGCTGTGGCCGAGGAAGCGAAGCTGGAGGGGCATGACGCCACGCTAAAGGCTCGGCGCGGGGGCCGGACGCAGGCGGGATTTCGAGTTCGCTGAGCCTTCGAGGGGGAGGGCTTGACATGGCCGCGCTTCAGCGGGAGTTCATCCCCGGGCCCGTATAGTGGACGCGTGCCGCACGCTTGCCCACACGGCGGAAAGGAGCGCCGGGTCTGCCTTTCCCCATCGGTTCGCTGACCCTCCAGGACGTCCTCGACGTGCTGCTGGTGACGTTCCTGATCTACCAGGGCTACCTCCTGGTGGTGGGCACGCGGGCGGTGAACGTGGTGCGCGGCATCCTGGTCTTCGCCGGGGTATGGGTGGTGTCCAAGGTCCTCGGCCTCGCCACCCTGAGCTACCTCCTCGACCGGGCGGGGACGGTGGGGCTCTTCGCGCTCGTGGTGCTTTTTCAACCCGAGCTGCGCGCCGCGCTGGAGCGGGTGGGCCGCCCACGTGCGCGTGACGCCGGGCAAGGCGGGGCGGCCCTCCAGGACCTCGCGCGGGCGATGGAGCGTCTCGCCGAGCGCAAGACGGGGGCCCTCATCGCCATCGAGCGCCGCACCCCGCTCGGCGAGTACGCGGCGACGGGCGTGCGGCTCGACGCGGTGGTGAGCGTGCCCTTCCTCGAAGCCTTATTCGCGCGCAACGCCCCGCTGCACGACGGCGGCGTGGTCGTGCAGGAGTCGAGGGTGGTCGCGGCAGGATGCCTCTTTCCCCTCCAGGCGGCGGACGGCACCTACCGCCGTTACGGCACCCGGCACCGGGCGGCCATCGGGCTCTCCGAACTCACCGACGCCGTGGTGCTGGTGGTCAGCGAGGAACGCGGCTCGATGCGGATTGCGCTCGCAGGCAGGCTGGGCCCGCACCTCAACGGCTCGGAGCTGCGCGAGCAACTGCGGGCCCTGGTGTACGACCGGGCCGACCTGACCGGCGAGCTGCCGGGGGTGCCGGGCACGGTTCCGCCCCCTCCCCCCGAGCCCGAGGCGGGCGGGCAGCCGGAGCGGGGGGGAGCGTGAGGGGCCCGGGCGGCGAGCTGCGGCGCTGGCTCGACCCCAGGTACGTGTGGCGCCGCGCCCTGCACAACCTGCCCGCCAAGGTGCTCGCGCTGCTGGTCGCCGTGACCCTGTGGTTCGTGGCGACCAGCGACCGCCGGGCGAACGTCGAGCAGGGCTTCGACGTGCCCGTGACGGTCGCCGACACGACGGGCGGGCGGGGCGAGGGTACCCGCGCCGTGAGCGGCCTGACCCCCGCGACCGTCCGGGTGACGCTGAGCGGGCGGCCCGAGCGCTTGCAAGAACTCACGGGCGACGACGTGCGGGCGGTGGTGGACGTGACGGGCGTGCCGGAGGGGAGCTTCACCCTGCCCGTGACGGTAGAGCCCCCCACCGGCACCACGCTCCGCGAGGGGCGGCCCCGGCGGGTGCAGGGCTTCGTGGACACCCGGCTCACCCGCAGCCTGCCCGTCACCCTGAGTGTCGCCACCCCCCCCGAGACGAGCCTGCCGCGCTACAGCGTGAGCCCCGACGGGGCCACCGTGGGCGGGCCGGGCCGGGTGGTGCGCGAGGTCGCGCGGCTGGTGAGCACGCCTCTGAGCCTCGCCCCCGGCGACGAGCGCGAGGCGGCCCTGATCGCCCTCGACACCGAGGGCGAGCCCGTCTCCGGCGTGACGGTCACCCCGGCGAGCGTCACGGTACGCCGCCTGGACACCGGCGAGCTGCCCGTCAAGGCGGTGCGCGTGGTGCTGAGCGACCCGCCCGCCGGGCTGCGCGTCACCTCGGTGAGCGTGCAGCCCAGCAGCGTGAGACTCATCGCCGCCCCCGAACTCCTCGCCCGGCTGCGCGAGGTCACGGGTGCCGTCACCTACCGGGAAGGCACCTACACCGCCCCCGTCACCCTGCGTGTTCCGGCGGGGGCCCAGGCGCTGGAGACCGTCAGCGTGCGCCTCACCGTCGAGCGCCGCGCCGCCACGACTCGGGCGGCGGACCCCGCCTCCGGAGCGGGGGTGGGCGACTCGGCCCCCTGAAGCTGGGGAAGATCCCCACCCCCCGGGTGAGGACCCCACCCGAAATGGAAGCGCTACCGTTCGCGGCGGCAGGATGGAGGGCGCGCGGGGCGGTATACTTCACACATGGTGTGGCGCGGCACTCCAGTAGCCATATGATTGCCCAATTCCTCGACCTTCAGCACCCCCTGGCCGAACTCGCCGGGTGGGACGAGCGGGTGCGGCTGATGGTGCGCCCCCGCCGGTACGAGCACGTGCTGCGGGTGGCCGACCTCGCCTGCCGCATTGCGCGGGCCAACGGGCTCGACGAGGCGCGGGCCTACGCGGCGGGGCTGCTGCACGACCTCGCCCGCGACCTGCCGGACGCGGAGCTGCTGCGGCTGGCGCCCCCCGAGTGTCCTATCGACGCCGCACACCCGCTCGCGCTGCACGGGCGGGCCGCGCGGACCCTGCTCGAACGCTGGGGCTACCGCGACCCCGTGGTGCTGGAGGCCGTCGAGGACCACACGACCGGCCCGCGCGGCGGCAACCCGGTCGCCGACTGCGTGTACGTCGCCGACGTGTCCGAGCCCGGGCGCGGCGTGAACGACCACATCCGCGACCTCGCCCTGCACGACCTGCCCGCGGCGCTGAGCGGCGCCATCGTCTCCAAGGTGACGTATCTCCAGGGGCGCGACATCACCGTGCATCCCCGCACCCTGCGCGCCTACCACGCGCTGCCCTGCGTGCGGCAGGCGCTGGCCCAGGGGCAGGACCCGTCCACCGTGGCCGCCGCGGGAGCGGACGGGAGAGTCGTCCGGCCCCCGCGGCGGCGGCGCGGTCCCACCTCCCACGCATGACCTCTTCCCGCCGCCTCTCCCGGCTGCGCGCCCTGCAAGTCGGCGGGCTGAGCCTCGCCGCCCTGTCATTGGGGGGCTTCGCCGTGCTGGGGGCGCCGGGCTCGTCGCCCCTCCAGGCCGCCCAGGGGACAGGCCGCGTGCCGCACTTCACCCTGCTCCTCGCCGGGCGGGACATCGTGTACTGCTACTACCGCACGCCCTGCCAGGATCAGGACCAGCGCACCGGGCTCGTCCAACCCCCGAACACCGACACCCTGATGCTCGTGAAGGTGGACGCCGGGCGCCTGAGCGTGTTGAACATCCCGCGCGACACGAATGTCGGGGAGTTCGACCCCCGGGAGCCTATCGCCGCGCAGAAGGTGAACAGCCGCTACTGGTCGGGGGGACCGCAGGCCCTGACCCGCGCGGTGGAGACGATCACGGGCGAACGGGTGGACGCCTACGTGGTCGTGCGCACCGACTACGTGGCGCGGGTGATCGACGCGCTCGGCGGCCTCGACGTGACGGTGCCGGAGGGCGGCATCGAGTGGGTCGATCAGGCGGCGGGGGTGGACCTGCGCCTCCCGGCGGGGCCGCACCACCTCGGCGGCGAACAGGCCGTGCTCTTCTTGCGGGTGCGCAAGGGCTTCGGGGACGACTACGGGCGCATCGACCACCAGAAGCAGGCCTTGACCCAGCTCGCCGCGCGGCTGCGGTCGCCGCAGGGGCTGGCGGCCTTGCCCACCATCCTGGGCGGCATCGGCCACGGGGTGGAGACGAACGTGGACCCCAGTCTCCTGACCACCCTGCTGCCGCACCTGCCGCAGCTCAAGCTCTCCTTCGCCACCCTGCCCACCCGGGCGATTCCGGGCACCTTCAACCTCGCGCCGGACCGGGAGGCGCTCGCGCGGGTGTGGGAGCAGGGGGCGGGGACCACGGCCTCCCGGGCGGCGCCGGACGTGAGCGTGCAGGTGGTGGACGCGAGCGGCGCGAGCCTCGGCGTGGGGCTGACGCGGGCGCTGCGGGCGCTGGGGTACACTCGCGTAACGCTGGAGGCCGCGCCCCCCAGCCGCGAGGCGAGCCAGGTGCTGACCGGACAGAGCGTGGAGGCCGCGAACGAACTCGCGGGCGCGCTGGGGCTGCCGCGGCTCCAGGGTGAGCGCTTCCCGGTTTCGGCGGGCGAGGTCGGTATCCTGCTGGGGGCCGACGCCCGCGTCAGCCTCGCCGCCCTCGCCGCACTCAGCCGGGGCGGCGACCGGCCTCGTCTCAGTCGCGTGCCCACCACGGAGAACCCATGACCTCGACATCCCCACATAGCGACCCCACCCAGCACCAGCTCCGCGTCATCGTGGACGCCGCCCGCGAACGCCGCGCCGAGGACGTGGTCGTGCTCGACCTGACCGCAGTTTCCTCCACCCTCGAATACTTCGTGATCTGCACCGCCACCGCCGGGCTGCAACTCAACGCCGTCCAGGAGAACATCCGCGAGAAGGCCCAGGAGGCGGGGCTCTCCCGCCCGAGCGTGGAGGGCCCCAGCGAGCGCTGGCTGCTCCTCGCCTTTGGCGGCGGCATCGTCGTCCACATCATGACCCGCGAGGCGCGCGAGTATTACGACCTCGAAGGCCTGTGGAGCGACGCCCACGTGATGCAGTTCCCCGAGCAGGCGGCAGACCGGACGCTGTGAAGGCCGCCAGCTTCCAGCCGCCAGCCACCGGCGCGGGAGTCCTGGCTGGCGACTGGAAGCTGGCCGCTGACCGCCTGCCCTGACATCCGCCTGACCTCGCGCCCCACAATGAGGGCCATGAGCCATGTGGTCGTGATCGAGGACGAGGGCACCGTGCGGGAGGTGGTGCGCTTTCACCTGGAACGCGCCGGGCTGCGGGTGAGTGCCTTCGACACGGTGCGCGCGGCGGAGGAGGCTCTCTCCGGGGCCGACGCCTTGGTGCTCGACTGGATGCTGCCGGGCGAGAGCGGCCTCGGGCTGCTGCGCCGCTTGCGCGCCGACCCCGAGCGCAGGCGCCTCCCGGTGCTGATGCTCACCGCCCGCGCGGCGGAGGCGGAGCGGGTCGAGGGGCTCGAATCGGGCGCGGACGATTACCTGACCAAGCCCTTCAGCTCCGCCGAACTCGTAGCGCGGGTGCGGGCGTTGCTGCGCCGCTCGCTGCCCGACGCGCCCCAGGTCCTCAGCAACGGGCCGCTCGGCCTGGACCTGGGGGCCGCCGACGCGCGGCTGGGCGGGGAGCGGCTGCACCTCACCCGCCGCGAGTTCGACCTTCTCGCCTTCCTGACCCGCAACACGGGCCGGGTGTACTCGCGCGCCGAACTCCTCGACCGGGTGTGGGGGGCCGACTTCCTGGGGGGCGAGCGCACGGTGGACCAGCACGTCACCCAACTGCGCGCCCACCTGGGAGACGACCCGGCTCGCCCCCGTTTCCTGGAGACCGTGCGCGGCAAGGGCTACCGGATGCGGCCCTGGACGGAGGCGGGCGTATGACCGCCGGGCCCACCCCCCGCCTCGGCGCCTGGATGGACGCCCTGCCTCAGGCCGTGCTGCTCTTTCGCCCCGGCGAGGCGGACCCGCACGCCGTCACGGTGAGCTGGGTGAATGCCGCCGCCGTTCGGCTGTGGGGCGTGTCCCGGGAGCGCGCGGCGGGCCGTCCCCTGCTGGAGGTCGTGCGGCGGCACACCCTGGAAGCACTCGCCGGTCGCGGCGGCGAGCTGGAGCTGGAGGCGAGCGGGCGGACCCTGCGCTGCACCGCCGTGCCTCCGGAAGAGGGCGGGGAGGGCGCCCTCATCGTGGAGGACGTGACCGAGCTGCGCCGCCGCGAGGCCGAGCTGCGGGAGGCGACCGCCGTGCTCTCGCACGAGTTCCGCACGCCCGTCACCGGGCTGAGGGGCGTGCTGGAGGCGCTGGAGTATGACATGCCCCCCGAACTCGCCCAGAGCTTCGTGCGCCAGGGTCTTCAGGAGGTCGAGCGGCTCGCCCGCCTCGTGGAGGACCTCGCGGTGGGTTTTCGGCCCACCCGCGCCCGCACCCTGCCGCTCGCGGAGGCCTTCGCCCGCGCCGAGCGGTTGCTCACCCCCGAGGTGAGCGCCCGGGGCACGCGCCTCAGTTTCGGCGAGAGCCACCTCGTGCGCGCCGACCCCGACAAGCTGCTTCAGGTACTTCTCAACCTGATCGAGAACGCCCTGAGGTACGGCCCGCCGGGCGGTCCCGTCGAGGTGCAGACCCTGCGGCAGGGCGCCTGGGTGGAGCTCGCCGTCCTCGACCACGGCCCGCCCCTGGAGGACACCGAGGCCCTTTTCCGCGCACACACCCGGGGCAGGCACGCCACCGGCCAGGGCAGCGGCATGGGCCTGTACATCGTGCGCAGCATCGTTCACGGCTGGGGCGGGCAGGTGTGGACCGAGCGCCGCTCTGAGCACAACGCCTTTTGTTTCACCCTGCCGGGGGTGGCGGGACTCGGGTAGGTCGGCCCGGGGAACACTTCGGACACAAGAAGAAGGGAGGAGCCTCCGGTGCTCCCCCCTCCTCTCCTTGAACTGTGCCTCAGCGGCGCGGCCCGTCGGTCGGTCCACCCAACCGGACCTCGGTGCGCTGCCCGCCGCCCCGGCCCGCCAGCCCCGCGAGGCCGATCAAGCCGAGCAGCCCCCACGGGAAGCCACGGTTGTTGTTCGTGGTGGTCGTGGTCTCGGTCGTCGTGGCCGCACCCGCCGTCGCCGCATCGGTCGCCGTCGTGTCCGTACCCGTCGTGTCGGTCGTCGTGGTGTCGGTACCCGTCGTGTCGGTGGTCGTCGCGTCCGTACCGGTGGTCGTGGCGTCCGTCCCCGTCGTCGCCGTGTCCGTGCCGGTCGTGTCGGTGGTCGCGGTGTCGGTTGCAGTCGCGTCCGTACCGGTGGTATCGGTGGTCGTGGTGTCGGTTCCCGTCGTCGCCGTGTCCGTAGCGGTAGTATCCGTGCCGGTGGCGTCGGTCCCCTGGACCTCGTTCCCAGCGGTGCCGTCGCTCTCGGTCTGGGTGGTGACGTTGTCGTTCTGGACGCCTGTATCCGTGCCGGTGGTATCGGTCCCCTGGACCTCGTTCCCGGCGGTGCCGTCGCTCTCGGTCTGGGTGGTGATGTTGTCGTTCTGGACGCCGGTGTCCGTGCCCGTGGTACCCGTGGCGGTCGTATCGGTCGTCGTCGTGTCGTTGGTGGCCGCGTCTGTCTGCGCCGTCGCCATCACCGGAGTGGAGACGAGGGCCAGGGCGAGAATCAGGTTACGCATATTGGGGGTCATTCAGTCCTCCGGCAGGGGCAATCGAGGGGAAGTCGTCGGGCTCGGATGGGGAGGGTCGGGCTTACTTGCGGTTGTTCCGCAGGTCGTCGTCGTCGCCCGTCACCCGCACGTCGCCCGTCTGGTTGACCTCCAGCACCTCGCGGCCCACCGTATCGGTGACCGTCTGTTGCTCGGTCACGACGCGCTTGCCAACCTCGACCTCTTCGGTCACGAAGGCCTGCTTGCTGACCTGGGCGCGCTCGGCCTCCAGGTCCACCCGCACGGTCTGCGTCTCGCCCGCCGAGAGCACGTCACCCTGCACCGGCTGCGGGTTGCTCACGGGGTGACGCTCGATGATCACTTCCTCGCGCTGCACCGGCACGCTCACGGTCTCCTGGTGGGTCTCCACCCGCTTGCCGATCTGCACGCTCCCCGCGCGGTACTTTTCCTTGTTGACCGTCAGGCGCTCTTCCAGAAGCTGGAGGCGGTCGGGCGTCTTGAACATCCGGTCCCGGGCCTCGCGGTCGTAAGAAGCGCCCGCCGCACCCGTGGCCGCGGTGCCCATCGCCGCGTCACCCATCGTGGTGCCCGTCACGGCGGTCGTGGTGGTCGTCGAGGTCGTGGTCCCCATCGCGGTGTTCGCGCCGCGCAGCACCCGCTCGTCGCTCTCCTCGACGTCGAAGACGTACTCCTCGTTCTCGTCGTAGCGGTGCAGCGAGGAGAGCTGGCCTGCGCTCATGCTGTCGAAGTACACGCCGTCGTTCTCGATCCGCGCGTAGCCGATGGGCACGATCAGCGCGCCGTTGAGGCTGCCGTTGTCGTCATCGACGAGCAGGTAACGGATCTTGCCGTAGTCGTCGTCGACGAGCACGTCGCGGATGGTGCCGATCTGGCGTCCGCCGGCGTAGGCGGTCGCGCCCACGGGGTTGTACATTCCCGCGTCCTGGAAGTCCTCGCGGTAGCTGTTGGAAATGTCGGACAGACGATGAAGGTGTGGCATGTTCTTCTCCTTGTGGGGTACGACTTGACTTCGCGGCCATTGTGCGAAATGCAACTTCACCTTGCCTGAGAAAGTTAAGGTGAAGGGTTGAAAATAACGCTCTCTGAAGCCCAGACAAACGTGCGATTAAAGCCGAGCGGTGTTGTTGAGAGGGGGATACCGAAGCCGGGCGGGTGCCTCCATGAAAAGCCGTCCGGTTCGTCCCATGTCCCCCTCAGACACGAGGATTTCCAACGGGCCCGGGGCCCGGGGCGGGGGCGTCACCGTTCCATGACCCGCCCGCCCCACCGGGAGTGGTACGTTCCTGACAGGAGCCCCCATGCGTGACGCCCTGGAAACCGATCTGCGAGCCGTCCTGAACGGCGCCCTGAACATGCTCGGCACCGTCGAGCGGATGCTGCCCATCGCCGGGGACGTGCTGATCCACGCCCAGACCGCGCGGCTGGAGGAGGTCCGGGCCCTCGACCGCGAGGTGGACGCGCAGGAGGAGAGGATCGAGGCCGAGTGCCTGCGGATCATCGCCCTGCACCAGCCCGTCGCCCGCGACCTGCGGCTTGTCGCGTTGATCCTTAAGAGCCTCAGCGACATCGAGCGCATGGGCGATTACGTGGTCCACGTCGCCGCCGACGGGGCCGACCTCGCCCAGGCCCCGCCCCTGAAGCGCTACATCAACCTCGCGCGGATGCTCGAACGGCTCGGCGAGATGAGCCAGAACCTGCGCACCGCCATCGCCGACCGCGACGTGACCCGCGCCGAGGCCACCATTGAGATGGACGACGAAGTGGACGAGCTGTACGAGCAGATTCAGCGCGAACTCGTCACCTACATGCTCGAAGACCCCCGCAATATCTCCAAGGCCCTGACCCTGATGCGGGTGGGCCGCTCCCTCGAGCGCGTCGGCGACCACATGGAGAACGTGGCCGAGCGGGTGAGGTACTGGGTGACGGGGCAGCGGGAGGCGTAGGGGAACATGGATGCCCCACCCGGAGGTGAGTTGGCGAGGGAAACCGTTCTTGCCGCTCTCGTCCGTGCTTTGCTCGGTGTCATCACGCCGGAAATCCGCCGCGTAGGCTTTGTGTTGGACGGGCGAAAGATTCAGGTGGTGTGTATTCACGACGGCTCACCCGGCAAGAGCCTGCGCGAAGACATGAACGACGTGGAAGGCCACATCCTGGGTGACTTCGCCCCGCATGTGGCGGTAGAAATCCAACTGGCTCGGATAGAGACTCCACAGCCCATAGCGAGGGAAGCGGTCTGGGGCTATGCCCGGAAAGAATCGAATCTTTCCTGACGCTTACTCCCCCGTCACAATGCGCCCATGACCCATCTTCCGGCGGACTTCCTGTGGGGCGCGGCGACGGCGGCCTACCAGATCGAGGGGGCGGTGCGCGAGGGCGGGCGCGGCGCGAGCATCTGGGACACCTTCTCCCACACCTGGGGGCACGTGAAGGGCGGCGACACCGGGGACGTGGCCTGCGACCACTACCACCGTTACCAGGAGGACGTGGCGCTGATGCGGGACCTCGGGCTCTCGGCCTACCGCTTCAGCGTCGCGTGGCCGCGCATCCAACCCGAGGGCCGCGGGCGGGCGAACGAGGCGGGCCTCGCCTTCTACGACCGGCTGGTGGACGAGCTGCTGGGGGTGGGCATCCAGCCGTGGGCGACCCTCTTCCACTGGGACCTGCCGCAGGCGCTGGAGGACGCGGGCGGCTGGAGAAGTCGCGACACGGCCCACCGCTTCGAGGAGTACGCCTTCCTGATCGGGGAGCGGCTGGCCGACCGGGTGGCGGGTTTCATGACGCTGAACGAGCCCGTCGTCGTGTTCCTGCTGGGGCACATCTTCGGGAACCACGCGCCGGGGAAGCGGCTGGGGCTCGCCGGGTTTCCGGTGGCGCACCACCAACTCCTCGGGCACGGGCTGGCGGTGCGGGCGCTGCGCGAGGCGGGGGCGCGGCGGGTAGGAATCGCCAACAACTACGCCCCCGCCTGGCCCGCCAGCGACCGGGAGGCGGACGGGCGGGCGGCGGCGCGGATGGACGCGTGGCGCAACTGGCTCTTTACCGACCCGCTGCTCAGGGGCGAGTACCCGGCAGAGGTCACCGAACTGCTGTCCGAGCGCGTGCCCGGGGCGCTGGAGGCGGTGCGGCCCGGCGACCTCGATCTCATCCGCGAGCCTCTCGACTTCCTGGGTGTGAACTACTACCAGCCCGACTGGGTGCGCGCCGACCTCTTCTCGCCGTTCGGGGGACACACGGGGAGCGTGCCAGGGCGCGAGAAGACGGGCTTCGGCTGGTCCGTCGTGCCCGAGGGGTTGACCCAGGCGCTCACTGGACTCAAGGAGCGGTACGGCGACACCTGCCCGCCCCTGTACGTCACCGAGAGCGGCTGCTCCTCCCCCGACCGGGTAGACGAGCGGGGACGCGTGCGCGACGAGGCCCGCATCCGCTACCACGAGGCTCACCTGGAGGCCGTGTGGGAGGCGATGACCCGGGGGGCGGACGTGCGCGGGTACTTCGCGTGGAGCCTGCTCGACAACTTCGAGTGGGCGGAGGGGTACAGCCAGCGCTTCGGCCTCGTCCACGTGGATTTCGAGACGCTGACCCGAACGCCGAAGGACAGCTACTTCTGGCTTCAGGAGTACCTGCGGGGGCGGGGGTAGGGGGCTCAGGGCGCGTTTCAACGAGGTCGTTGCCGCCTCGTGCGTGTGGAGTGCCGCTCGGCAGCCTGGTGGGGGCTTGACCTTCCCGCTGCCGGAACGCCTAGCGTGCCGTGATGCGAGGTCGCCTGATCATCTCCCGGTTCGCCGTCCTGACGGGCCTCTCCCCAAGAACCCTGCGGTACTACGACGAGATCGGCCTGCTGTGTCCCGAGGCCACGGACGAACTCACCGGCTACCGGTACTACGGCGTCACCCAGGTTGACCTGGCCGTCCGGGTCCGCCGCTGGCGTGAATTGGGGCTGCCCCTCGACGAGATTCAACGCCTGATCGACCGGCCAGACCGCGCGAGGGAGGTCTTTCTTCGTCACGAGCAACGCCTGAGCGCCGAGATCGAGAACCGCCAGCGGTCCCTGCTGCACCTGCGCCCCTTTCTCCAGGAGAACCCTATGGACTACCGCACCGAGCAGCTTTCCCCCCGGCAAACCCTCACCGTCCGCACCCGTCTCCAGCCACCCCACTACGAGGTCATCCCCGAGGCGTTGCGGGAACTGATGATGTACACCAAGGCCCGGGGTTACCGGCCCGACGCTCCCAGCTTCTTCGTCCACCACAACGACGACCGGGGCGAAGGAAGCTCGGTCGAGGTGTGCCTGCCCGTCGCAGGGGACGTGCAACCCGCTGGACGAATAGAGGTGAAGACGTTCGGGGGCGGGCTCGTCTTCGTGGGGCGGTTCGTGGGTCCCTACGACAAGACGGGCGCCGCGTACGCCGCGGTGGTGGAAGAGGCGCTGCGGCGTGGGCTCAGCATCACGGGGGTGACGGCTGAGTTCTACGTGAAGAGTGTGCCGGACACCCCGAACCCGGAGGAGTACGAGACGGACATCGCCTTCTTCCTCGAAGACCTGGGGGAGACGGGGCGACCCCTGACCTGAAGAATCCTCACGCCTCCTCCGCCCACAGCGCCCGCATCTCCGCGCTGCGCTCCAGCAGTTCGGGGAGGGTCCCCTCGCCCGTCAGGCGCCCGCCCTCCAGGATCAGGATGCGGTCGGCGCGGGTCAGGGCGGCGCGGCGGTGGGAGACGACGAGGCAGGTCGTGCCCTCCTCGCGGAAGAGGCCCTCCCACAGCAGGGCTTCCGTGCGGGCGTCGAGCGCACTCGACACGTCGTCGAACACGAGGAGGTCGGCGTGTTGGGCGAGCATCCGGGCGACCGCCGTGCGCTGCACCTGCCCGCCCGAGAGCTTGACCCCGCGCGCCCCGACCTGGGTGTTGAGCCCCCCCGGGAGCCCCGCGAGGTCGGGTTCGAGAACGGCCAGCCGCACGGCTCGCCCCAGCCGTTCCTCGCCTGCGCCCGTCAGCACGTTCTCGCGCAGGGTCTCGGAGAAGAGGCCGGGCAGTTGCGACGTGTACGCCGCGCGGGGCGGCACGAGGAAGGTGGCGGGGTCGGGCACCTCCTCCCCGTTCCAGAGGAGGCGGCCCTCATCAATGGGGATCAGGCCCAGGAGGGCCCGCAGCAGGGTCGTCTTCCCGCTGCCGATGCGCCCGGTGACGACCACGAACTCGCCCCGGCGCACGGTGAAGCTCACGTCGGTCACGCCCAGACCGCTGGCGTGGTGGGCGGTCAAGCCTTCGATGCGCAGCTCACGCAGGGGGAGGGGCCGGGGGGCAGGGAGGGGGGCGGGCGGGTCCTCGTGGAGGAAGGTGGGGTGGTGGGCGACGGGGGTGCCGGGGGGCGCGTCCTGCAAGAGGCGCTCCATGCGGTCGTAGCTGACCCCGGTACGGCGGTGGCGGGCGATGGCGTCGCCGAAAAAGCCCATGCTTCCGGTCAGGCGCGGCAGCAGGCCGATGAAGAGCACGAAGTCGGCCACGTCCATCGCGCCGCCGCGCACCCGGCTCGCGCCGAGGAGGAGCACCAGCCCGACCGCCACGTTCACCATGTTGGTGTTCACGCCCCGGATCAGCTCGGTGAGGAGCACGTCGCGCAGGGCGGCGCGGCGGCGGACCTCTCCCAGCGCGGCGAGGTGCGCGACCATGCCCCCCTCGCGGGCGGCGAGCTTGACCGCCGAGACGGCCCCGAACGTCTCGCCGATGAAGTCGGTCACCCGGGCGGTCGCCTCGCGCAGGCGGCGGCGGTAGGCGCGGATGACGGGCGAGAGGCGCTGCACGAACACGACCATCAGGAGCAAGGGCGCGCACACGAGCGCGGTGATGAGGGGGTCCACCCGGCTCATCAGCAAGGCGGCGATCACCGAGTAGGCGACGAAGCCCACCCCGTCCACCCAGACCTCGGTGTAGGCGGCCACGTCGTCCACGTCGTCGCGGAAGCGGCTGACCGCCTCGGCGGGCGTGTCGGGCAGGCGGCGCGAGCCCCGCGCGGTGAGCAGATACGCGAGCAGGTTGCGCCGCACGAGCGCGTCGAGCGTGTACCACAGCTCGATCCAGACCCGGAACCCCCCGTAGAAGATGCCGAAGCGGCTGACCCGCACGAACGCGAACCACCCGACCGCCACCCACGCCGCCGCCAGGGCCGTGTTGATGCCTTCCCCGCCCACCCGCAGCCGCTCGGCCTCCTCCAACTGCCGGAACACGTCGCTCACCGCCACCGTGAGCAGGGCGGGCGTGATCCGCACCAGCGTCCACAGCAGGAGGTTGACCGCGAAGAGCCACGGGCGGTAGGCGAAAAGGCGCCCGGAGAGGGCGAGCGTGCGGTCCTGGGCGGCGGGGGGCGGGGAGGTGGTCATGGGAGGCTCCGGGGGCGGTGAGTGGGGCGTGGTCCATGGTGGGTGGGAAAAGCCGGGGAGCGAGGGCGGGAGCAGGAGCGGTCTCCTCCACGGACCACGCCCCACTTCCCACTGACCGCCCCCTCACACCAGCACCCCTTCCCCCGTCACCTCGGCCCCGGCTCCCTCCAGCCCCGCCCGCAGCAGCCCCGCGTAGTGGCTCCCGGGGTCGCGGGCCAGCAGGGCGCGGGGGCCGTCCTCCAGCACCCGGCCCTCCCCCAGGACGAGGATGCGGTCGGCGCGGGCAACCGTCTCCAGGCGGTGCGCGATCACGATGGCGGTGCGCCCGCTCAGCAGCCGGGTCATCGCCTGGGTGAGCTGGGTCTCCGTGGCGGGGTCGAGGCGGCTGCTCGGCTCGTCGAGGATGATCACGGCGGGGTCGCGCAGCATCACCCGCGCGAAGGCGAGGAGCTGGGCCTGCCCCGCGCTGAGGCTCCCGGTGGGCAGGGGCGTGCGGACGCCCTCGGGGAGGCGGGCGAGCCACTCTCCCAGCCCCACCTCGCGCAGGGCGGCCTCCACCCGCTCGTCGGGCACCCCCGGGTCGAAGAAGCTGAGGTTGTCGCGCACGCTGGCCTGGAAGAGCTGCACGTCCTGGGTGACGACGGCGACGCGCGTTCGCAAGCTCTCCAGCCGCACCTCGCGGGTGTCGAGGCCGCCGAGGCGCACCTGCCCGGCGGTCGGGTCGAACAGGCGCGAGACCAGCCGCGTGAGGCTCGTCTTGCCGCTTCCGGTGCGCCCCAGCAGGCCGAGGGTCTGCCCGGCGGGGAGGTGGAAGCTCACGCCCTGCAAAACGGGGCGGACGGCGGGGTCCCCCGGCACGTAGCTGAAGGTCACGTCCTCGAAGGTCAGGTCGAGGGGGCCGGACGGGAGATCACGCGGTCCCTCCGGCAGGGCGGACTGGAGCCCCAGCAATTCGCCCACGCGCACGAGGCTGGCCCCCGCCTTTTGCAGGTCCTGAAGCTGCTGGGTGAGCTGGTCGATGGGTTCTTCCACCATGCTCATGTACTGGTAGAGGAGAAAGGCCGTGCCCAGCGTGATCGCCCCCGCCGCGTACAGGCCCACCGCCGCGGCAAGCACTCCCACGTACCCGACGGCGAAGAGGGCCATGCTGACCTGCCACACAATGCTGCGGCGCCGCCACGACCACGTGCTGCGTCCGAAGAACTCGCGCTGCACCCGCAGGAAACCGCGCAGGTGGTGCTCGCCCGCCCCGAGGGCGCGCACGTCCTCCAGACCCGCCAGCCGCTCCTCCACGTAACCGAAGAGCCGCGCGCTGCTCTCGCGCTCCAGCCGGGTGGGTTCCACCCCCGCGCGCCGGGTGCGGTTCAGGGCGAGGAGCGTCACGGCGGCGAAGACGGCCACGCCGAGCCCCACCCGCCAGTCCTCCAGGAAGAACATCACGAGGGCGCCCGCGAGGAGCAGGGCCGCGCCGAACACCCGCACCGCGAACTGCGAGAAGAAGTTGCTCAGGGCCGTCACGTCCCCGTCGATGCGCTCGATCATCTCACCGGGGGTGCGCTCCTGGTGCTCGCGCAGGTCGAGCGAGAGGAGGTGGCACATCAGGTCGGCGCGCAGCCTATTCGTCGCCGTCCACCCCACCTGCGCCCCCACGTACGTCGCCCCCGCCGTGAGCAGTTGCACCCCCACGCCGAGCGCGATGTAGGCGCCCGCCAGCCGCGCGAGGAGGCCCACGTCGGCCCCCGCGCCCAGCTTCGCCCCGTCCACGAACTGCCTGAGCAGTTGCGGCAACAGCAGGTTCAGGCCCGTGCCCGTCAGCAGCAGGGCGGCGAGGGCGGCCACCTGCCCGCGCAGCGGCCCCAGGTACTCGCGCAGCACCCGCGCGGCCCCGAAGCGCGGTGGTGAGGGAGGGGGCGGGGAGGAGCCGGGCGCACCTTGCATCCCTTCAGGCTAGAGCACCGGGGAGCGGGACGGCATCCGCCGAGTGGCGCAGTCGGGGAGCCTCCGGTCAGGCCGACGTCACGTCAACGCCGCGATCTTGCCCAGCACGACTTCCGGCCTGACCGTGTACTCGCTCGTCTTGGCCTCGACGTGCTCGAAGCGCACGACGCCCGCCTTGTCGATCAGGAACACCGCCCGCCCGCTGATGCCGCGCTCGTCGATGGCCACCCCGTACTGCCGGGCGACCGCGAGGTTCATGTCGGCGAGGAGGGGCACCTCGATGCCGTACTCGGCGGCCCAGGCCTTGTGGGCGTACACGCTGTCGCGGTTGACGCCCAAGACCACGGCGCCCGCCTCGGCGAAGTCGTCCTGGCGCCCGGAATACTCGGGCAATTGCATGGAGCACACCGGGCTGAAGTCGAGGGGGTAGAACACCAGCACCACGTGCTTGTGCCCACGGTAACTGCTCAGGGTCACCGGCTCGCCGCCCGTGGAGGGCAGCGTGAAATCGGGCGCGGGCTGACCGAGAAGGCTCATGGCGAGAGTGTAGCGGGCGGGCAGGGATCACCCCGATTTTCTGAACATTCCCCAGACCCATCCGGCGATGACGGGAAGAAGAATGAAGGCCGCAGTGAGCAATCCGCCCCAGCCCCAGCCGTAAGCCCGGTTCGCCAGCCCCAGCGCCGCACAGACGAGGGCGAACAGGACGAGCCAGGGGAAGGGGCCCCGCGTCTTTTTCGTCATGCGCCAGTCTAGAGGGGCAGGGGTCGGACCCCGACGAAGGATGAAGACCACCCCCGTTTGTACCGCGTCCCCATTCACGGCCCCGCCGTGGGAGGGGGGATAGCCTGTCTGCGTACCGTCCCCTCCCCTGCACGCACGTCCGGGACGGCAAGGAGGCCCCACATGGCTGACATCATGCCCCCCAACATGCTGAACGAGCGACCGCGCACGCCCGCCGGGCTGCTGAGCAACGCTGAAAAAGACCGCCTGATCGAGCGCGGCTTCCTGGGGCTGTACCGCTGGTACACCGCCCGCAGCCAGGAGACGCGCAACTGGAACCCCGACCAGAGCTTCGACTGGCGGGCGATGAACAAGAACCTCCCGCCCGAGATCGTCACGGTGATGCAGGGCTTTTTCGCGGTCGAGCAGTACGCGCCCGACTTCACGAGCAGCCTGCTCTACCTCGTGCGGCGTTCGCATGGCCGCAGCCACTTCCAGCTCCGCTGGGGCAGCGAGGAAGAGAAGCACGCCGACGCCTGGGAGAACGCCGTGCTCTTCTCCGAGCAGCGCAGCCCCGAGTGGATCGCCGAGTACAAGCACCGCCTGAAGTCGCAGACCTGGGAGCTGCCCTTCCCGGACGCGATCCACAACCTCGTGTACACCGTGTTTCAGGAGCGGGCCACCCAGCTCAACTACCTGAACATGATGAAAATTGCCCAGGGCAAGAGCGAGAAGCCGCACCTCGCGGGCATCTCCGACCCCGTGCTCGCCCGGGTCGCGCAGACCATCGCGGTGGACGAGGCGGCGCACTACAACTTCTTTCTAGAGGGCGTGCGGATGTACCTCTATTACTACCCCGAGCGCACGCTGGGCGCCATCAAGAACGTGATCGGGCAGTTCTCGATGCCTGCCGCGCAGCTCGTGCCCGACTGGCAGGAGTTCTCGGAGACGGTGTACCGCGCCGGGATCTACGGCCCGCGCGATTTCAACCGCGACGTGATGCAGGTGGCTTTCCGCAACCTCGGCATCGAGAGCCGCAAGGCGCTGGAGGAAGGCATCAAGAAGACCCGCGAGGTCCCGGACTTCGAGGGCGGCAACTTCAAGACGACCGCCATCTTCGACACCTTCGACTACGGCGCGGTCGAGGGCGACGTGCGCAGGCTCCACGTCAAGATTCAGGAGTACGAGAAGAGCTTCGGCATGGACCGGCTCGACCCCACCGTCTTCGTGGAGAATCCCGCCGTGCCGAAAAAGGGCGGCCAGGCGGCGGACGACTGAGGGAGGCGGCCAGCGAGGACGGGAGGGCTCCTGCTTCGGCGGCGGGCCTTTCCCTTTATGGCAGAGTGCAAAATGTTTTCATGCTGATTTGTAAAGCTGCGCAGCAGAGCGCAAGCGAAGCATCCCCAAACGAGGGGTCCCTTCGCTGCGCTCAGGGTGACAAGCCTTGAGCGCCCCGCCATGGTGGGGAGAGGTCCCGCCTGCCGCGCCCCCGGAGCCTCGTTGACACCCGTCGGCATGACGGCCCCCTCGACCTCCGCCCGCTACGCTGAGACCCGATGCGCGCCCTTGAAGTGTTCACGGTGTTCCTGCGGCTGGGGCTCACGAGCTTCGGGGGGCCGGTGGCGCACCTGGGCTACTTCCGCTCGGAGATCGTGGCCCGGCGCGGCTGGGTCAGCGAGGCGGGGTACGCGGACGTGGTGGCGCTCGCCCAGTTTCTGCCGGGGCCCGCGAGCAGCCAGACGGGGATGGCCCTGGGGCCGCTGCGGGCGGGGTGGGCAGGGCTGCTCGCCGCCTGGGCCGCCTTCACCCTGCCGAGCGCCCTGCTGATGTTCGCCTTTGCGCGGGGGGTGGCGGGCGCGGGCAGCCTGGGAGACGCGGGATGGCTCGCGGGACTGAAGGTCGCGGCGGTCGCCGTCGTCGCGCAGGCGGTGGCGGGGATGTGGGGGAGCCTCGTCACGGACCGGCTGCGGGCGGGGCTCGCGCTGGGGGTGGCGGCGGCACTCGTGCTCGTGCCGGGGGCGTTCGCGCAGGTGGCGGCGCTCCTGGTGTGCGCGGGGCTCGGGTGGCGCTTTCTTCCGGCGGGCACGGGGGGAGGGGGCAGCCTGCCGCGCGTGACTGTCTCCCGCCGGGTGGGGGCGGCGCTGCTCCTCGTCTGCGGGGGGCTGCTCCTGCTCCTCCCCCTCCTCGCGCCGCTGGGGGCGGGGTGGGCGCTCGCGGACGCGACCTTCCGGGCCGGGGCCCTCGTGTTCGGCGGCGGACATGTGGTGCTGCCGCTGCTGGAGACGGGCTTCGTCCCCCGCTTCCTGACCCACGAGACCTTCGTCGCCGGGTACGGGGCGGCGAACGCGGTCCCGGGGCCGCTTTTCACCTTCGCCACCTACCTCGGGGCGGCGCAGACGGCGCTTCCGGCCTGGGCCGGGGCGGTCATCGCCACGCTCGGCGTCTTCCTCCCCGGCGCGCTCCTGATGGCGGGCACCCTCCCCTTCTGGGCCACGCTGGCCGCCCGTCCCGCCGCGCGCTCGGCCCTGGCTGGCTTGAATGCGGGCGTGGTGGGGCTGCTCCTCGCCGCGCTGTACGATCCCGTCTTCACCTCGGGCACCCGCGGCCCGCGCGAGGCGGCCCTGGCTCTGCTCGCCTACGCGGGGCTGACGGCGGGGCGGCTTCCGGCCTGGGCCGTCGTCGGGGCCTGCGCCGGGCTGGGGTGGGTGGGGCTGTGACCCGACCATCCGCTCAGCGCGCGTGATGAGCGGTCAGAGCCTCTTCCTCCAGCCCGTAGATCTGGAGAAACCGCGCCACCCGCGCCGCCAGGGTAGGCAGGGGCGCGACCTCGCCGCACACCCAGTCGGGCCGGTAGTTGCGGCACACTCCGGGCCGCGCCGAGTACACGGCACACAGGCAGTCGTGCCCCAGGTGGACGCAGGAAACGCCCAGCGGCTTGCCGAGCGCGTGGATGTCAGGCGCCGCGCAACACGCCCCACACGCCGTGCAGTCCCGCACGAGCGGGGAGCGGGGCGGGAGGTCGGGGGGCGCGGCGAAGGGGTCCATAGGGGGCGGTGCGCGGGACGCGGTTGGAGGAAGGCTAACGCCCTCGCCCCAGTTGCTGTGTGACCCCGGCCCCGCGTGGCATGAGCCGCCTCCCACCGCGCCCCTACCGGAAGTCGCGCGCCGCCGCCAGCAGGGCGTCGTTCTCAGCGGGCGTGCCGATCCCCACCCGCAGGCAACCTTGCAGACCCGGCAACCTGTCCTGACGGCGCACCACGATGCCGTGCGAAAGGAGGTGACGGTACGCGGCGTCCGCGTTCGGCGTCCGCAGCAGGAAGAAGTTGGCCTGGCTCGGGTGGGCCCGCCAGACGGGGTGCCCCTCCAGCGCGGCGAGCACGCGGGCCCGCTCGGCGACGACCTCGCGGGCGCGTTCCTCCACGTAGCCGGGGTGTTCGAGGGCCACCTCCAGCGCCGTCTGCGCGAGGATGCCCACGTTGAAGGCGGAGACGAGCTTCTGGACGTGCGAGGCGAGGGTCGGCGTGCCGAGCGCGTAGCCCAGCCGCACGCCCGCCAGCCCCCACGCCTTGCTGAAGGTCCGCAGACCGATGCGGTTGCCGCCCTCCCGGATCAGCGCCCGGTAGTCCGTCGCGCTGAACTGGTGGTACGCCTCGTCGAGGACGACCACCCAGCCCTCGGCGGCCCCCACGACCTCGCGCACGGCGGCTTCAGGGTCGGCGTGGCCCGTCGGCGCGTGGGGCTGCGTGACGTACAGGACGCCGGGGGGATTCTCGCGCAGGGCCGCCCTGAGCCCGTCGACTGGCAGCGAGAAGTCGGCCCGCAGCGGCACCTGCACGAGCCGCGCCCCGAGAAGCTGCGCCTCTAGGGTGTACACGCTGAAGGTGGGGCTGACCGTCAGCACCGTCTGCCCGATGCCCGCGAGTTCGGTGAGGAGCTTGATCAAGACGTTGCTGCCCGGCGTGACGACCACGCCCTCCGGGTCCCAGCCCTCGAACTGGGCGATGCGCTCCCGCAGGGTGTCCGCGTGCAGGTCGGGGTAACGGTTCCAGGGCCGGGCGAGCATCCGCTCGGCGGCGAGGGCCTTGAGCCCCTCGGGGAAATCGTAGGCGCTCTCGTTCTGGTCGAGCTTGACGGGCACGTCGATGGGCGTGAAGGGGTAAGCGGCCACGGCGCGCACGGCGTCGCGCACCCCTGCCGGATCGTCCGTGCGGGAGAGGGGTTCGGAGGTCATGGGGCCCATTCTCCCACCCGGGCCCCGCCGCGCGTCCACCCAGGCCAAACGGACGTTCGTTCTGCTCGCGTGGTAACTTGCCTCAGACGCGCCCCGCGCTTCCTCCCCGTCCATGACCGACCTGCCCGCCGACCCTCCCACCCCCGCCCGCACCCGCCGGGAGCAGATTCACGACGTGGCGAGCCGCCTGTTTTCCGAGCGCGGCTACCACGCGACGAGTATGCGCGACCTCGCCGGGGAGCTGGGGATGCAGGGGGGCAGCCTCTACGCCCACATCAGCGGCAAGGAGGAACTGCTCATCGAGATCGTGAACCGCGCGGCGCGGCAGTTCGACGCGGCCCTCTTCACCCTGCGGGATGAGCCGCTGTCCGCCGAGGCCAAGTTGCGCGAGGCGATGTACCGCCACCTGCGGGTGGTCGCCGACAACATGGAGAGTGCCACCGTCTTCTTCCACGAGTGGAAGCACCTCTCGCCCGGGGCGTACCGCCACGTCACCGACTGGCGCGACACCATCGACACCTTTTACCGCGACCTCGTGCGGCAGGGCATCGCCGAGGGCACCCTCCGCGCCGACCTCGACGTGAGGATGGCCGCCAACCTGATCCTCTCCGCCGTGAACTGGGCCTACACGTGGTACCGCCCCGGCGGCCCCCTCTCGCCGCGCGACGTGGCGGAGGGCTACGCCGACATGCTGCTCGGCGGCCTGCGCGCCGGGACAGGAGAGGGCGCGTGAGTTTTCCCACCGTCACCGTCCGCATCCGCGACGCGCTGCGCTACGCCCAGGGCCGCGCCGAGAACCTGGGCCGCACCCAGCAGCTCGAACTCGACCCCAACCTCTTTATCCGCATCGCGCCGGGGGGGCGCCGCTTCCTGCTCTTTTGCCTCGACGGCGAGCCCGACCACGCCACCGCCCGCGCCATTGCGGGGGCGCTGGGCCTGAAAGACCCCCAGTACGGCTGGCACCAGGGCGCGACCCTGCGCTCGCTGACGGTGGTCGAGGCGGGATCGGAGGGAGACTCCGGCACGAATTCCCCGGCCCGCCCCGAAGCTGACGGGGAGATGAGCTGAGAGCCCTCCCGGTGGGGCCTCTTCCCTTCACCTCGGCAGAACGGGCGCGACTACAGTGACCCGTATGCGAAAACTTCTCCTGCTGGGGCTGCCCCTCGTCATCGCCGCTTGCAGCACGGTCGGCGTTCCCGACGGGGACGTGACGGGCGACATCACGGGCGCTCCCACGAACCAGGGCACCATCCGGCTCGCTCTGCTCGGCCTGACCTTCGGCGGCGCGGTCAACGAGAGCGTCGAGCAGTTCGCCGTGACCCCCACCGACCGGGGCGTGTACGCGATCAGCCTGCCCGCCACTCCCCGTGACGGCGGGTACGAGGTCATCGCCTACGCCGACCGCAACGGCAACGGGAATTACGACTCGGGCGAGACGCGCACCCAATCGAACGGCAAGATTCTCGCCTACACCAGCAGCAACTTCGTCGGCAGCGTGACTGGACTCAGCCAGGGCTGGAACCTCATTCAGGACGGCAGGCTCGTCAAGAGCGGCACGCCCTTCAACAACTACGACCTGAGTTTCTGATCCCCGAACCGAAGACGGGAGCCGTCTCCATGAGTGAGACGGCTCCCGCTCCCGTTGACCTCAGTTCGCCGGGTTGGCGCCCTCCATCATGGGTAGGGTGATGACGTGGCCCCGCTCGAACTCCCGCTCCAGGTCGTTCATAACCGGCCTTTCGTGCAGTTGGACTACCACTTCGGCTGGAGCGGACGTGTGGGCGTGTGGACCTACCTCGACACGGGCGGCGGCGCGGTGCTGCTGGGGCGGCGGCTGCGCGAGGAACTGGGCCTCCCGTCCACAGGTGCCCCGGTTCAGGAAGACGGGGCCTGGCTTACCCCTCTTGCTCCGCCTGAGGTGACCGTTCAGGGACGCTCCCTCTCGCTCGACGGCTGCCGGGTCTTCGGGGTGGAACACGACTGGATCGCCCCGGCGGCCTTCGGTGCCCCCGCGTTTCTCCCCGCCAGATTCTTCAGGCCCCAGAGCGTGACTTTCGATTACCCGGGACGAACGCTTCGTCTCGACCAGCCGGGCACTCTCGCTGGAGATGCCTCTTTTCCTGTCGGCGTGCGTCCCGAGACGGCGTTCTTGCGGGTGGAACTGGAGATCGCGGGCGAGCGGCTCGGCTTCCTGCTGGACACCGGGGCGTCTTACAGCATGGTTTCGGAGGCGGTGCTGGAAACCTGGAAGCGCGGGCACCCGACGTGGCGCTCTGTGACGGGAGCCCACGGGCACGCCCTTCGAGGCCGGGTGCCGGATGGTCCGGGTGCCCGAGGTCGGATGGGGCCCTCTTCGGCTGACGGAGGTCGGCTTCGTGACGCGGCCAACCGGCGTTTTCGAGGAGCACATGTCGTCCAGGATGACCGCCCCCGTGGTGGGTGCGCTCGCCGGAAACGTCTTGCGCCACCTGCGGGTCACCGTGGACTACCGGAACGGGCGGCTGGCCGTGGTGCCCGCCCGAACCGCGTGCGGGGACGATCTCCACGCCCTCGGCCTGACGGTTCGGCAGACCGGGGGGCGGTCCTTCGTGCAGGCCGTCGCCGAGTCGGCCCATGAACACACCCGGCAGGAAGTCGAGGTCGGCGATGAGGTCCTGACGGCTGGGGGAACAGACCTGCGAGACCGGAACTTGACGGAGGTCGTCGAAGCCCTCTGCGCTCGGGAGGGGACAGCCATCGAGCTGCGGCTGGGGCGCGAAGGTGAGACACGGCGGCGACACTTGACGACGGTCGCCCTGCTTTGAGGCGCGAATACCGGTGGGGCCGCCCCGCGTTCTGACAAGAGGGGAGGCGGCGGCCCGCGAGCCACCGCCTCCCCTCTCCCGACTCAGTTCGCCGGGTTCGAGCCCTCGAAGGTCGTCTTGAACTTTTGGAGGTCCTCGGCGATCTGCTGGCTGGGCTCCTCGCCGAAGAGCTTGGCGACGGCGGCCCCCAGCGCCCCGGCGGGCGGGCGGTAGGAGAGCGCGACGTGGACGCGGGTGCCCCCGTTCGGGAGATTCTCGAACTGAACGCTGCCCGCGTTGTCCACGGTGGCGCCGGGCAAGGAGTGCCAGCCGATGCGCTCGCCGGGCTTGTCGTTGACGATCTCGGCCTCCCACTCGACGTGGGTGCCCAGCGGCGCCTTGGCGACCCAGCGGCTGCGGCGCTCGTCGAGGACGGAGACGCTTTCCAGGTGGCTCATGATGCTGGGAAGGTTGTCGAGCTTGCGCCAGTAATCGTACACCTGCTGCGCCGGGCGGTCCACGACCACGCTGTGCTCGACGAAAATCGGCTTGGCCGCCGCCGCACTGCCGCTCAGGCCCGCCGCCGCCATCACCGGGTCGTTGCCGGTCGCCGCGCGGTAGGCGAGGTAGCCGCCCACCGCCGCCATCCCCAGGCCCAGAATGCCGCGCCGACGCAGGCCCATCAGCATCAGGGCCCCGCCCGCCGCCCCGCTGATCACACGGCCCTGGTCCATGCCCTTGCCCTGCTCACCGCTGTTCGTATTCGTCATGAAGGGTTCCTCCGCTCCGGGCAGTCTAGGGGGTGTTCTCATGGACCCGGTGAATGCTTCCCCAAGTCACATTAAAGGGCCCTCCCACCCGACAGGCGTCTTCGGGTGGGAGCCCTGGGCGGTGAGGACGCTCAGCCGTTGTCGTTCCGGTCGTTGCCGCTCGCGCCGATGATGTCGGCGTCCCGGCCCTCTCCGGTCGGGTTGACCATCCCGCTGTTGTCCATTTGGCGGGCGGGGTCGCTCTGCCCGTCCGCGGGGAGGGCGCCGGACTGGCCCGAGCCCTGGTGTTGGTCCTCGATGGTCTCGGTCGCGTTCTGGTCTGCCTGGGTCGCCGGGCCGCCGGGCATGGAGGCGTCGAGGTTGGTGTTCGCGTCGGGGGCGTTGTCGCCAGCGCCCATGTACGACTCGTTCGTTTCACCGGCGCCCTTGTTGCGTTCGTCCATAGGAGACCTCCTGGGGGGGTCGGGCCGTGCTCGTGAGGGTGCTTCTGGAAAGGCCATGCTCCCCGGGCCGGGCGCGGGGCGGATGTGCCCGCCTTGAGGGCCCGCTCACGCTCGCCCTCCCGGCTGGCCGCGCTAGGCTGGCGGGCGTGAGCCGATCCGTCTCCTCCCGCGCGCCGCAGATCGGTCGTCTCGACGCCCTCTCGCTGGGAGCGATCCTCGTCACCCTGGTGTTCTGGGCGTCGGCGTTCGCGGGTATCCGGGCCGGACTGGAGGCGTTCACGCCGGGGCACCTCACGCTCTACCGCTTCCTGGTGGCGGCGGCGGCCCTGATCGTGTACGCCGTGGTCGCGCGCATCCCCGTGCCGCCCGCGCGGGACCTCGGGCAGATTTTCGGGCTCAGCCTCGCCGGGATCACCCTCTACCACCTGCTGCTGAACATCGGCGAACTCAGCGTGCCCGCCGGGACGGCCAGCCTGATCGTGGCGGCGGGGCCAGTCATCACGGCGCTGCTCGCCACGCGCTTCGCGGGGGAGCGGCTGGGCGCGCTGGGGTGGCTGGGCACCGGAATCAGCCTGGGCGGGGTCGCGCTGATCGTGCTCGGGCGCGGCGAGAGCGTGGAGTTCACGCGTGGGGCGCTGTTGATCCTGGCGGCGGCCTTTTTCACCAGCCTGTACTTCGTGTTCCAGCGGCCCCTGCTCAGGCGGATGAACCCCCTCCACTTCACGGTCTGGAGCCTGCTGCTGGGCACCCTGCCCCTGCTCGCCTTCCTGCCCGGCTTCGGGGCGGGGCTCCGGGCGGCTCCCCTCCCGGCCCACCTCGCGGTGATCTACCTCGGCCTTTTCCCGTCGGTGCTCGGTTACCTGACGTGGACGTTCGCCCTGGCGCGGGTGGGCGCGAGCACGACGACCTCCTTCCTGTACGTCAGCCCGGTGCTCGCCATCCTGATTGGGTGGCTGTGGCTGGGGGAGGTGCCGGGGCTGATCAGTCTGGTCGGCGGATTGATCGCGGTCGCGGGCGTCATCCTCGTGAACACGCGGGGGAGGCCCGCCCCGTGACCGGCACCCATGAGCGGGGCCGCGCGGAGGCTCCCCGGCAGGCCCCGCCCGTCGCCATCCGGCTGGGTGGGGTCACCATGCGGCTGGGCGGCCTGACGATCCTCGACGACGTGTCGCTGACCGTGCCGCACGGCGAGTTCCTGGCGGTGATCGGCCCGAGCGGCGAGGGCAAGAGCACCCTGCTGCGCGTGCTGGCGGGGCTGCTCCGCCCCCAGGCGGGGACGGTGGAGGTCGCCTCGCCCCCCGCGCTGATGTTTCAGGACGACCGATTGCTGCCGTGGCGCACCGCCCTGCGCAACGTGCGGCTGCCGCGGGACCTCGGGGCGGGAGGTGGCCTGGAGCCGGGGGAGGCGCTGCACCTCGTCGGCCTGGATCACTACGCGGGCTACTTCCCGGGGCAGCTCTCGGGCGGGATGCGGGCGCGGGTGGCGCTCGCCCGCGCGCTCGCCCAGAGCGGCGACGTGCTGCTCCTCGACGAGCCCTTCGCGGCCCTCGACGCCCTCGTGCGCGAGCGCTTCAACGCCGAGCTGCGTCACCTCCACGACAAGACCGGGCGCACGACGGTGCTCGTGACCCACTCCATCCGGGAGGCCGCCACCCTCGCCGACCGGGTGGCCGTGCTGCGCGCGGGGCGGATCGTGGAGATTCTGGACACCCGGCAAAAGACCCACGCCCCGGCGGCGAGCCCGGTCGAGGCCCACCTGCGCGCGCTGCTGGGGGCCGGGAACAGCACGCGGCTCGTCGTGGCCCCCAAGGGCCGGGTGCGCCTGGGCTGGCTCGCCCCCACCGCCGCGCTGCTCGTGGGGCTGGGGCTGTGGGAGGTCGGGGCGCGGCTGCTGAACCAGCCCTTCCTCCTCCCCGGCCCCGGGCAGGTGTGGGCGGAGTTCGCCAAGACGCCGGGCGAGTTCCTGGCCTTCACCTGGGGGACGGCGCGGGTGGCGCTCCTCGGGGCGCTGCTCGGGAGCCTCATCGGGGCGCTGGTCGGCTATCCCCTGGGCAAGTCGCGCGCACTCGAACGCTTCCTGAGCCCCTTTGTCGTCGCCTCGCAGAGCACGCCCATCGTGGTCCTCGCGCCGCTGCTGATCACGTGGTTCGGCTTCGGGGCGGTGCCCGCCGTGCTCGTCAGCGCCCTGAGCGCCCTCTATCCCGTCATGGTCGCCACCATCGTGGGGGTGCGGGAGGTGCGGCCCACCGACCACGAACTCTTTTCCACCCTGCGCGCGACCCCCTGGCAGCGGCTGACCCGCCTCGAACTGCCCTCCGCCCTGCCCGTCATGCTCGGCGGGCTGCGGCTGGCGCTCTCGCTCGCCCTGATCGGCGCCGTCGTGTGGGAGTTCGTGAGCAACCAGCCGGGGCTGGGTTTCGCCGTCAACCAGGCCCGCGCGTACTACAACACGCCCCGCCAGTTCGCCGCCATCGTGCTGCTGATCCTCCTGGGGGTGGCGCTGTACGGGGCGGTGGTGGCATTGGAGCGGCGGGTGCTGCGGTACCGGAGGGGGTAGGTGGTTCGTGGGAGGGAGTCAGCGGATGAAGGGCGACGTCAGACCAGACCCCTTCCCACTGACCTTCCCCCGCGCACCGCTTACCCTGCCCCTCATGGACAGGCCAGTCGTCTGCGTGGGAGCGCTCGTGTGGGGGCCGGAGGGGCGGGTGCTGCTCGTCCGCACGACGAAGTGGCGCGGCCTGTGGGGGGTGCCGGGCGGCAAGGTGGACTGGGGCGAGACGCTGGAGGCGGCGGTCCTGCGCGAGTTCCGGGAGGAGACGGGGTTGAGGCTGAGCGACGTGAGGTCCGCCCAGACCCAGGAGGCCGTGCTGAGCCCCGAGTTCCACAAGCCCGCCCACATGGTTCTGGTGGACTTCTTCGCCCGCACCCAGGAGGTCGAGGTCGTCCCCAACGAGGAGATCGAGGCGTGGGCCTGGGTCCCGCTCGCCGGGGCGACGGGCTATCCCCTGAACACCTTCACCCGCACGCTCGTCGAGCTGGCCCTCACGCGGGGCGAGGCGTGACGGGCGGCGGGGAAAAGGGGACGGCCCTCGTCACCGGGGCGGCGCGCGGCATCGGTCGGGCGCTCGCCGTGGCCCTCGCCGCCGAGGGGTACGCGGTGGCCGTCCACTACCGGGGCAGCGAGGCGGACGCGCGGGAGACGGCCCGGCTCTGCGAGGGGGAGGGCGTCCGGGCAACCGTGTCGCGAGCCGAGCTGACGGACCCCGCCCAGGCCCGCGCCCTCGTCCGGGAGGCCCACGCCGCCTTTCCCGGCTCACCCCTCGCCGTCCTCGTGAACAACGTCGGGAATTACGTCCACCGCCCCCTGCTGGAGACGACCGACGCCGAGTGGGCCGATATGCTCGCCTCCAACCTCACCGCCACTTTCGCCACGTGTCAGGAGGCCGCCGGACCCATGCGCGAGGCGGGCTTCGGGCGCATCGTGAACCTGGGGTACGCGGGCGCGCGTCACCTCGTCGCCCGGCCCGGCATCGTGCCCTACGTGATCGCCAAGACGGGCGTGCTCCACCTCTCGCACGCGCTCGCCCGGGTGCTCGCGGGCACGGGCGTCTCGGTGAACGTCGTCTCTCCGGGCGTGATCGAGACCTCCGTCAGCCAGCCCCTGCGCGAGATTCCCGCCGGACGGGTCGGCACCGTCGCCGAACTCGTGGACGCCGCCCTGTATTTCGTCCGGGCGAGCGACTACATAACCGGGCAGGAGCTGGAGGTGGCGGGGGGGTGGAATCTGTAGGGGCCGTCAGCTACGAAAGCTGAGCGCTTCCCTCACCGCACCGCGCTCACCGCCACGTCCTGCACCGCGTTGCGCGCCGTCGGGAGCGGCTGGGGGGTGGTCGTGCGGTAGAGCAGGCGCCCGTCGGGGGCGGTGACGCGGGCGGTCAGGGCGTAGGTGCGGCCCGGACGCAGGCGCACGGGGTTGAACTGGAGCTGGTACGGGGTCGAGAGGCGCGAGATGGGAAAGCTCGCCTGCACCCGGGAGAGGCTGGCCCCCTCCTGGCGCGTCACGTCCTCCAGGCTGACCGTCACGGTGCTTCCGGCGGGCAGCCGCACCTCGGCGGGGGCGCGGACCCGACCGCTGATCACCCGCCACCCGGCGGGCAGATCG
Organism: Deinococcus planocerae; assembly: GCF_002869765.1. Taxonomy (NCBI): domain Bacteria; kingdom Thermotogati; phylum Deinococcota; class Deinococci; order Deinococcales; family Deinococcaceae; genus Deinococcus; species Deinococcus planocerae. The sequence continues at coordinate 112,531 of NZ_PNOR01000006.1, forward strand.
GAGGGCACGGCGGGGGCGGCGGAGGGCTGGACGCTCGCGGCGGGCGGAGGGGGCCGGGTGATCGTCATCTGCGCCGGGGCGGACGGGGTGAGCAGCGCGGCGAGGAGCAGGGGCAGGTGAAACCTCATGGGGGTACGTTAGAGCATCCGCCGCCCGCGCCCGGGCAAGAGGTCTGGGGCGCCTCCCGTCCCGGGTCCTAGAACGCCCCCTCCCCGAACACCCGCCGAATCTCCTCCCCGGTCTTTCCCAGGCTCAGCAGGACCATCAGGAGGAGGCGGGCCTTGTGCGCGTTGAGAAAGCTCGCGGGAATCGCCCCCGCCGCCACCAGGGTCGCCCCACCGCCGGGGTAGCCGTAGACGGGGATCACCGGCCCGGCGTGGGTCCGGGTAGCGATCACCACGGGTTTGCCTGCCGCGGTCGTCCGCGCGATCAGGGGCAGCAGCTCGGCGGGGAGGTTCCCGGTGCCCAGGGCGGCGATCACCAGCCCGTCGGCGCGGTCCTCGGCCCCCCCGTACCCTTCCCCCGTCCAGCCCGCGTAGGCGTAGAGAATCTCGACGCGGGCACTCAGCGCCGCCGGGTCGTAGGTGGGCCGGGGCTCGGGCCGGGCGAAGAAACGGACGTGGGCGGTCTCCCCCGCCCGGTCGATCCGCCCGATGGGCCCCGGATACCCCCCGAAGGCGTCCACGGCGGTCGTGTGCACCTTCGTCACGGTGCGCGCGTCGAAGAGGTCCCCGCCGAAGACGACGAGGGGGCCGCGTCCCCGGCTCGCCGGGTGCAGGGCGACGTGCGCGGCGTCGAGGAGGTTGCCGGGCCCGTCCCAGGACACTTCCTCGGCGTGGCGCATGCTCCCCGTCAGGACCACGGGCGTCTGGACGCCGAGCGTCAGGTGCAGCAGGAAGGCCGTCTCCTCCAGCGTGTCGGTGCCGTGGGTGACGACCACCCCGTCGTACCCGGGGGCGAGCCCGGCGATCAGGTGCGAGAGGGCCAGCATGTGCCCCGGCGTGACGTGCGGGCTGGGGAGGGTGAAGGGCCGAACGTCCTCGACCACGACGCCGGGCAGCCCCGGCACGGCGGGCGCCGCCTGGGGCGTGACGCCCGCGCCGTCCGGGCTGGGGCGGCTGGCGATGGTGCCGCCCGTGTGCAGGGCGGCGAGCCGCTTCGTGGGCGGGTCCGTCACCGCCGCGGGGAGACGAACGCTGGCCTCACACCCGCACCGAGTCGATCAGGTCCTGCGCCCCCTGACCCAGCATGTCGGTGGCGAGTTCGGCGCCCAGGTCCGCGCACTCGGTCGGGTCGCCCGAGGTCGTCGCGCGGATGACCTTGCTGCCGTCCACCGCGCCCACCCAGCCCTCCAGGGTGAGGACACCGCCCTTGACGCTCGCGTGGGCGCCGACGGGAGCGAGGCACCCCGCCCCCAGGCCCGCCAGGAACTCGCGCTCGGCGGTCACCCGGTCGTCGGTGCCGTGGTCGTGGATGGCGTAGGCGACCTCGATGTTCAGGTCGTCGTCGGCGCGGGTCTCCAGGGCGAGCGCCCCCTGGCCCGGCGCGGGGAGCATGATGTCCGGCTCCAGAAACTCGTCGATGCGGTGACGCTGCTCGGTGCGGATCAGCCCCGCCGCCGCGAGGATGATCGCGTCGTAATCGGGGGTGCCGATGGCGGCGAGGCGGGTGTCGATGTTGCCCCGCAGGTTGATGACCTCCAGGTCCGGGCGGTAGGCGTGCAAGAAGGCCCGTCTGCGCACGCTGCTCGTGCCCACGCGGGCGCCGGGGGGCAGGTCGGCGAGGCGCTTCATGCCCTCCTTGCCGATCAGGACGTCGCGGGCGTCCACCCGTTTGGGGATCGACGAGACCTCCAGGCCCTCCGGCTGCTCGGTGGGGAGGTCCTTGAGGGAGTGGACCGCGATGTCGACGCGGCCCGAGAGCAGGGCCTCCTCGATCTCCTTGACCCAAAAGCCCTTGTCGCCCTTCTGGGCCATCGCCTCCAGGCTGCCGCGGTTGCGGTCGCCGCCCGTGCTGATGGTCTGAATGCGGAAGTCCGTGTCGGGCCATTCTTCCTTCAGGCGGGCGACCACCCAGCGGGTCTGCGCGAGCGCGAGGTTGCTGCCGCGCGTCCCTATCGTGACCGTACGCATAACCCGCGCAGTATAGCCGCCCCCGCCCGCCGTCAGGAACCCATGAAGGAAAGCTCACCCCGCCCGCCCCTACACTGCCCCCTGTGGGTAATCCCCTGCTGGAATTCGGCATCCTGATCGCGCTGCTGCTCGTCAACGGCTTTTTCTCGGGCTCGGAGCTGGGGGTGGTCTCTGCCAAACGCTCGCGCCTGGAGTCGGCGGCGGCGCGCGGCAGCCGGGGGGCGGCGGCGGCCCTGAGATTGATCGAGCGGCCCGGCGCCTTCCTCGCCACCGTGCAGATCGGCATCACCTTGATCGGCACCGTGAGTGCGGTCTTCGCGGGCGGCAGCCTCACCCGCTACCTCGAACCCGTGCTGCGCCCGCTGTTCGGGGAGGCGTCGGGCTCGGCGGCGGGCGTGGCGGTCGTCCTCCTCGTCACCTTCCTGTCGCTGGTGCTCGGCGAACTCGCGCCCAAGGGGGTGGCGCTGCGCAACCCCGAGGCCCTGGCGACGCGGGTCGCGCCCTTTTTCACGGTGCTCTCGCGGGTCATGCGCCCGGTCGTGTGGATTCTGGAAACCACCTCGCGCGGGCTGCTCGCCCTCTTCGGGATGCGCGGGGAGGCCGCCGAGTTCGTCACGGAGGAGGACGTGCGGGCCATCGTGAATCAGGCTGCCGAGAGCGGAAGTCTGGAGGCGGGCGAGCAGGGGCGCATCGAGTCGGTGCTGCGCTTCAACGACCGCCGGGTGCGCGACCTGATGACCCCGCGGGTGGACGCCGTGACCCTCGACCTGACGGCCCCCGTCGGGCAGGCGGTGGAGACCGTCCTCGCCTTTGAACACGACCGCTACGCCGTGCGCGACGGCTCGGGCGACGTGGTGGGGCAAGTCGCCGTGGCCGACGTGCTGCGCTCGCTGCACACCGGGCGGCCCCTCTCGGACTTCGTGCGGCCCGCCGTGTTCCTCCCCGAGACGGCCTGGGCGGAAGACGCCCTCGCCCGGCTGGAGCGCGAGGGTCAGCAGCGCCTCGCCGTCGTGGTGGACGAGTACGGCGAGTTCAGCGGGGTGCTGTCCGTCAGCGACCTCCTCGCCGAACTCGCCGGGATGGAGGACCCCGAGGAAGAGGGGCTCGTCGTGCGGCGCGACGACGGCACCTTCCTCGTGGACGGCGGCGTCCCGATGCACACCCTGCGCGAGACGCTGCCCCTGCCCCCGCTCGCCCGCGAGGACTTCAGCACCCTCGCCGGGTACGTGCTGGAGGCCCTGGGCGAGTTCCCGGGGGTCGGCCACCTCCTGCGGGTCGAGGACTGGGAGATCGAGGTCGTGGACGTGGACGGCCCGCGCGTGGACCGCCTCCTGATCCGCCCGCCGCAGGACTTCGCGCCGCTCGACCGCGCCGGGGCAGACTGACCCCGCTCCTCTCGCTCCAGAGGGACAGAAGCGCCCCCACTCCGGGTGGAGGCGCCGCGACACCGCCGCCTCCCGGGGACCGGCGGCTTCCCTTCAGCCGAGATTTTTTCCTCCCTGTCCCCTCGCGGAACGGGCACCGCCCATCCTGCTGCCGGAACAGAGAAACGGTTGCCGTGGCCCGCTGCACCCGACGTGAGGCGCCCAGAGGCGCGTCTAGAACTCGTCGTCGGCGATCAGTTCGGGTTCGGGCTCCCCGCTGGGGGCGGGCGCGGCGGTGTGGGGGCGGGCGAAGCGCAGGTAGTCGAGCCAGGGCGGCGTGTGGCCGAGCTGACGGATCAGGAGGACGATCTGGGCGGTGTGGCGGACCTCGTGGGTCATGACGTGCCACATCAGTTGGTCGAGGGTCACGGTGTCGCTGGCCGGGTCGTCCTGCACCAGCTTGACCTCGCGGCCCAGGTCGGGTTCGCTGTCCAAGAAGGTGCGGGTGAGGCCCGAGACCTCGCGCCCGTAATCGATGATCCAGCCGAGGTCGTACTGCTCGGCGCGGGGCTGCACCCAGTCGTGGGGGTAACGCCCGGCCACCCCGCCCCCGAGCGCGATGCCGTGGACCCAGTGGTCTTCGACGTCGGTGACGTGCAGCAGCAGGTCCTTGATGTTGTGAAAGCGGTCTCCGTCGATCAGATGCTGGTCGAGGTCGCTGCCGGGGAGTGCCCGCAGAAAATTCCATAGCTGCTCGCGAGCGGCGGACAGGTAGGCGTAGTATTCGCGGACGTTCATGGCCGCCCACAGCATACCGTGCCCCCTCCCACGCGGCGTGAAGACATTTACATCTCCCTTGGCCGTTTCCCCCCCTTCCCCCCCGACGGGCGGGCAAAGGCGTCGGGGCCGGGTTATCCGGCAGCCGGGACGTCTCGTCTCGCCGGACGGCCCGGGAAAACAGGCTCCAGACCCGCGAGCAGAGGGGTCAGAACGCGGGCCACGTCCTCCAGCGTCTCGACCGTGACGAGGGCGTCTCGCAGTTCGGGGAGGTCCGGGAGGTACTGAGGCAGCACCTTGCGCAGCGGACGCATGTTCGTCAGGCCCCGGCGGTCCAGTCCGTAAAAGGCCGCCTGCAACTCGGCGTGTCGCAGGGCGGTGCGGGCGCGTTCCTCCGGCCCGGGGGGTGTGTCGTCCCCGGTGGCGAGCGCGCGGAAGAGCCAGGGGTTGCCCACCGCCCCGCGCCCGATCATGACCGCCGCGACCCCGAGACGCCGCCGCCCGCGGGCCGCCTGCGCGCTGCGCACGTCGCCGCTGCCCACCACGGGCACGTCCACGCTCGCCGCGACGCGGGCGATGGCCTCCCAGTCGGCCTCGCCCGTGTAGCGCTGGGCGCTCGTGCGGCCATGCACGGTGATCAGGGCCGCGCCCGCCGCCGCGAGTCCCTGGGCGATCTCCACGCTGCGGTCGCGGTCCCAGCCCAGGCGAATCTTGGCGCTCACGTCGAGGTTCGTGGCCGAACGCATCGCCCGCACGAGCTCGAAGGCGACTTCCGGCGTCTGGAGGAGGCACGCGCCCCCCTTGCCGCGCACCTTGGGGACCGGGCAGCCCAGGTTGAGGTCGAGGGCGGCGGGGGCGAACCAGCCCTCGGCCCTCTCCACCGCCCGCGCCAGCAGGTCGGGCTCGGCGCCGAACAGTTGAACGACGCGGTTGGCCTCGCCGGGGTAGGGGCGGCCCAGGGAGAGATTTTCCGAGTCGCCCCCCAGCACCAGGCCCCGGGCGCTGATCATCTCGCTGACGGTCCACAGGGCGCCCTGCTCGGCGGCGAGCTGGCGCAGGGGGGCGTCGCTGTAGCCTGCCATCGGGGCGAGGACGGCCCCCGGGCGGGCGAGGCGGGAGGCGTAGAAACCGGGGCTCATCGGGGGGCAGGGTAGCGCACCCCACACCCCCAACGTGTGAAGCGGCGAAGGAGCAGCCTAAGACGCTCCGGTAGCCGAATTCACGCGCCCGACCGGGAAGGGGGGCGTATCCTGACCCCAGTCCGGCCACCCTTTCTCCCCCGACCCGCCCGCCGGACGGGAGGCACCCGAGTTGAGAGTCACGCCGCTGGCGCTGCACCACGCGCCGCTGCTCCACACGCTGTACGACGCCGCGCCCGGGTACTTCGCCCTGCTCGGCACCCGCGTTCCGTCCCTCCCCGAGGTCCAGCGGGACGTGGAAATCGCCCTCCTCGATCCGCGCCGCCACCTCGACCTTCTCCACGACGACGCCGGAGAACTTGTCGGCAGCCTCGACTGCAAGCAGGACTACCCCCATCCCGGCGACCTGACGATCAACCTGCTCCTGATCCGCGAGGACCGCCAGTCGCAGGGCCTGGGCGAGCGCACGGTGCGTGACCTGGAACGCCGCCTTCCCCGCGGCACCACCCGCATCCTGGCCTCGGTGCTCGGCGAGAATCCCCGGGGAGCGCGCTTCTGGGAGAGGCTGGGCTACACCTTCGCCCTCGACGCCCGTCCCTCCCTGACGTGGTACGCCAAACCCGTCGCGGTCCTCCCCGCCGGGCCGGGGGGAGACAGCCTGCACGCCGTATCGAGTCGGCGAACGGTCTGATCCCCCGGGGGCGCTGGCCGTTTGATTCCCGGCCCCTTAGACTCCCCCCGTGATCGTCAAATACGGCGGCAACGCCATGAAAAGCCCGGACCTGCGCCGCGCCGTCGCCGGGGAGATTGCCGCGCTGCGGGCCACGCACCCGGTCGTGGTGGTCCACGGGGGCGGCCCCGTCATCGAGCGCGAACTCGCGGCGCGCGGCGTGCCCAGCGAGTTCCGGGGCGGCCTGCGGGTGACCCCCCCGGAGGCGATGCACATCGTCGAGCTGGCACTGTGCGGCCTCAACAAGCGGCTGAGCCAGGAGGTCGGCGCGGCGGTCGGCCTGATGGGACGCGACAGCGAGCTGCTGCGCGCCGAGGTCCTCGACCCCGCCCTGGGCCGGGTGGGGCGGGTGACGGGCGTGAATGCGGGGTTGCTGCGGACCCTCCTCGGCGCCGGGATCACCCCCGTCGTGGGCTGCGTGGCGGTCGGCCCGGACGGCGACGCCCTGAACGTGAACGCGGACACCGCCGCCGGGGCGGTCGCGGGGGCGCTGGGGGAGGGCATCGTCTTCCTGACGGACGTGGAGGGCGTCTACCGCGCCTACCCCGACCCCTCCAGCCTCGCCCCCCACCTCCCCCGCGCCGAGGTCGAGGCCGGCACCCGGGCGGGCTGGATCGCGGGCGGCATGCTTCCCAAGGTGCGGGCCGCCCTCGACGCCCTCCAGGCCGGGGCGCCCTACGCGGTGATCGCCAGCGGGATGACGGCGGGGGTCCTCGCGGCGGCGGCGCGGGGGGAGGCGGGAACGCGGATCACGCCCTGACGGGCGGGCAGAAGGAGGGCGGCGGAAGGCTTTTGAAAGCTTCGAGCCATCTGCCTTCTGCTCCCCTCACCGCGTCACGCTGAAGATCAACGTGTCCCGGAGTTGAGCCGGGTCGTCCGCCGCCACCGCGTCGTTCACGAGGGTGGCGTCGAGGCGGTAGCCCAGGGCGCGGGGGATGCGGGCGCTGCGCTCGTTGCGGGCGTCGCAGCGGATTTCGATGCGGCGCAAGCCCAGGCCGCCTTCCTCCGGGGCACGTAGGCCGAGGTCCGTCAGGGCCCGCGCCACCTCGGTCGCGTAGCCCCGCCCGGCGTGCGCGGTGGCGATCCAGTACCCGATCTCGCCCCTGGGCACCCGCCAGTCGAGCGCGTGGTAGCCGCTGCTGCCCACGAGTTCGGTGCCGTCCGCGTTCCAGACGTGGTACCGCAAGTTCTCGCGGGTCTCGAAGCGCCCGGCGACCTCCCGCAGGTTCTCCACCGTCCCGGCGAGGTCGAGCGGTTCCTGCGCCCAGACCATCCACCGCCGCAGCTCGGGCAGGGAAGTCTGGACGGCGGCGTGGAGGGCCGGGGCGTCCTCGGGCCTGGGGGCGCGCAGGAGGAGGCGGGGGGTGCGAACCTCGGTGGAGACGGGGGGCAGGGCAGGCATACGGGGGAACTGTAGCGCCAGGCCCCCCCCAGCCCTCCCCGAGATCAAAGCCGCTCGTCGCCCGGATGCACCCCGTACACGGCGCCCCAGGGCTCATAGACGCTCTTGAGCGTGTCCCGGCTGGTCTTGCCGCCCGGATAGACGATCACGCGCCCGATCACGCTGGTCATGCCCTGCATAGGCTGGTCGAGCAGACGGCGGCGACCCGGGGCGACACGGGGGTCGGCGGTGTAGCTGGGGGTCGCGGGGGCCTGGAAGCCCATCACCACCGGTTGCCCGACCTTCACCCGGCGCCCGGTGTTGGCCCCGAACACGTCGAAGCGCAGGGTCTGCGCGCGGCGGTCCCAGGCGGCCTGGATGAAGAGGTACTTGCCGGTGTCGTTCCTCATCCGCAGGTTCTTGCTCGGCGCGTACACGGTGGCCTCGAAGCCCACGGGGTCGTAGTAGCGGACCCGGTGGCTGTGCTCGTGGCGCTCGGTGACCGGCAGGCCCGCCCGGTAGAGCGCCCGGAAGACGGTGGTGCTGACCTGGCAGATGCCGCCGCCGTCCTCCTTCGTCAGGGTGCCGCCGCTGATCACGAAGCCCTTGACGAAGCCCGTCGAGGCGTCGATCTGCCCGATCTCCTCGTTGAAATTGAACTCGTGCCCCGGCGCGATGAAGAAGTTGTCAAGCTTGCTCGCGCCCACCAGGATGTTCCTCTCGCGGAAGGCCGGGCTGCCCGCGTAGCTGCTGGTCCCGGTCGAGACGTGCCACAGCACCCCGCGCCGGGCCAGTTCCGCCACGCTCCGGGCCGGTCGGATGGGCTTGTAGACGACCTCGGCGCTGTTCTTGCCCGCCAGGACCGCCCTCAGGAGGTTGCGTTTGGTCGCGTCGCGGTCGGCCAGCCAGCCGGTCTGCCCCCGCGCCACCCATGAGCCCCCGACATTCCGAAACACGGCGGGGAGGGGCTTGCGGGCGTCGATCTCGTCGAACATCCGGCCCAGCGCGGGGCTGAGCCGGGTGCTGACCTTGCGGTGCTTCCGGCTGGCGGCCACTGCATCGGCGGGCAGGGCCCACGATTTGACGATGCTTTGGGTGCCGACCTGCCCCTTTTGAATCCGCTGTTCGCTGGCGCGCAGGATGAGTTTGAACGGCTCGGCCCCGCGCGCGCCCGCCGAGGCGACGAGGGTGAGGGTCAGCAGGGGAAGGAGGCGCTTCACCCCCCCAGGCTAGGAAGGAGGGGCTGACCTGCCGTGAGGGCGCCCACCCCCGGGGTTCACCCGTGGGAGGGGGGCGAGGGGGCCCTCCCCCCGGAGCCTCAGGGAATTCGCCGCTCCAGCTCCGCCAGCCGCCCCCACAACGTCTCCACATCCGGCGCGACGAGGTTGACGTGCCCGAGCTTGCGGCCCGGGCGATGCGCCTTGTGGTAGAGGTGCCGCCGGGTGCCGGGGAGGGCGTCTATGGCATCCCAGTCAGGCTCCCGCTCATCCGGAGTCCCCACGACGTTCACCATCGCGCAGGGGTGCAGGGGGGCCCAGTCGGTCAGCGGCCAGCCCAGCACCGCGCGCACCTGCGCCTCGAACTGGCTGACGCCCCCACCGTCCTGGGTCAGGTGACCGCTGTTGTGAACGCGTGGGGCGACCTCGTTCACCAGCAGGTCACCGCCGGGCAACTGGAAGAATTCGAGGGTCAGCAGTCCCTCCAGCCCCCAGCCCTCGGCCACCCGCCGGGCGAGGTCGCGGGCCTGCGCCTCCGTGTCTGGGGGGACCTGCGCCGGATAGACGCTCGTGCGCAGGATACCCCGACGGTGCGTGTTCTCCACCAGCGGCCCGAAGGCGACCTCCCCCGCCACGTTCCGGGCGACCCCCAGGCTCACCTCGCGTTCGAAGGCGACCAGCTCCTCCAGCACGCAGGGCACCCGGCCCAGGCCCTCCCAGGCCGCCCGCAGGTCCGCCTCTGAATTCACCTGCGCCTGCCCCTTGCCGTCGTAGCCGAGTTCGGAGGTCTTGAGGAGGCCCTGGCCGCCGACCGCCTCCAGGGCGCCGGGCAGGTCGGCCTGCGTCTCGACCGCCACGAAGGGCGCGGTGGCCGCCCCCGCCGCGCGCAGGGCCTCCTTCTCGCGGGCGCGGTGCTTGCTGCGGGCCGGGAGCGTTCCGCCGGGCCGCACGGGCCCCCGCCCCTCTAAAGCGGCGAGCGCCTCCACCGGCACGTTCTCGAACTCCAGGGTCACGGCGTCGCACGCGGCGAGGCGGCCCAGCCCCGCGGGGTCGGTGTAGGGGGCGCACAGGTGCTCGGCGCACAGCCGGGCGGGCGCCTGCGGGTCGGGTTCCAGCACCACCGTCCTGATGCCGAGCGGCAGGGCGGCGAGGGCGAGCATCTGGGCGAGCTGGCCGCCGCCGAGGATGCCGAGTGTAGGAGGAGTCATTCGGGCCCCGCCTCCGGGTGGCCCTCGAAATAGGGATCGTCGAGGACGGCCCGGGTCTGCCGCTCACGCAAGGCGGTCAGGCGCTCGCGGACCTCTCCATCGGTCGTGGCGAGGATGGCGGCGGCGAAGAGGGCGGCATTTTTCGCCCCCGCCTGCCCGATGGCGAAGGTGGCGACCGGAATCCCGGCGGGCATCTGCACGATGCTGAGCAGGCTGTCCTGGCCGCTCAGGGCGCGGCTGTGCACCGGAACGCCGAGCACGGGCACCCGGGTGAAAGCGGCGAGCATCCCCGGCAGGTGAGCCGCGCCCCCCGCCCCCGCGATGATCGCGGTGAGGCCCAGCCGCTCGGCGCGGGCCGCGTAGCTGGCGAGGAGGCCGGGCGTCCGGTGCGCCGAGAGCACCCGCACCTCGTACCCGATCCCCAGGTCGAGCAGCACGTCCAGCGCCCCCGCCATCGTCTCGAAGTCGCTGCGGCTGCCCATGACCACGCCCACGCGGGGCGACCCACCCGTCTGCGTCACGGCCCGCATCCTACATGCCGGGGCCGCGCTACCCTCGCCCCATGACGGGCGGGCCCGACCACGACTGGCTCTTCTCGCGCACCCGCGCGGGCCGGGCGCGGGGACCCCAGGCGGCCCGGGTCCTCCTCGACCGCTTGGGAGCCCCGGATCGCCACTTCGATACCGTCCGGGTCGTCGGCACGAACGGCAAGGGGAGCACCTGCGCGATGCTGGAGGCCGGGCTTCTCGCTGCCGGGGTCCGGGTAGGCCGCTTCACCAGTCCGCACCTCACCCGCTATGAGGAACGCATCCGCCTCCAGGGCCACGACCTCGACCCGGCGCGCACCACTGAGTTCATCGCCTGGGCCAAGGAGCACGCGCCGGAGGCCGCCTTCTTCGACCTCACCCTGGCCCTCGCCTGCCTGGAATTCGCGCGGGAGGGAGTCGAGCTTGCCGTGATGGAGGCCGGGGTGGGCGGGGTCAGCGACGCGACGCAGGCGCTCTCCACGGTATGTGCCGTCGCCCTCACCAACGTAGCCCTCGACCACACGGCCACCCTCGGCCCCACCCTGCGCGACATCGCCCGCGACAAGGCCCTCGCCGCGCGGCCCGGCGTGCCCCTGCTGACCACCGCGACCGGGGAGGCGCTGGAGGTCGTGCGGGAGGTCACGGCGGAGGTCGGTGCCCCCCTCCTCACCCCGGAGACGCATCCAGCCCTCTTCGCGCTGCCCCGCCCGCCCCGCCTTGCGGGAGCGCACCAGCACGCGAACGCCGCCCTGGCTCTGGCGGCACTGAGGCTGTTGGGCCATGAGACGGGAGTGGACGCGGCGCTGGATGCCACCCACCCCGCCCGGCTGGAACGTTTGGAGGTCGGCGGGAAGACGGTTCTGATCGACGGCGCCCACAACCCGCACGCCACGGGCGCCCTCGCCGCCAGCGTGCCCCGCGCCGACGTGCTCCTTTTCGGCAACCTCGCCCGCAAGGACACCGCCGCCACCCTTGCCCCCCTCCTCACCCTCGCACCTGTCCGGGTGTTCACCGCGCCGGGCGACCCGGCGACCGCTCCCCACGGCCTCGCCTTGGCCTACGGGGGGGAGGCGCACCCCGACCCCCACGCGGCCCTCTCCCGCGCCCTCGCCCTGACCCCACCGGGCGGCACCCTGCTCGTCACGGGAAGCCTGTACCTCGCTGGAACGGTGCGGGCGCTCATTCTGACTGGCCTCGCCTCCCCTTGACAGGTTGCCCGGGCGTCCGTATACTCCCCTTCGCTAACCGGGTCGTTAGCTCAATTGGCAGAGCAGCTGACTCTTAATCAGCGGGTTGTAGGTTCGATTCCTACACGACCCACCAAAAAGTTCCCGCCTCGCGCGGGTTTTTTATTGCTCGGTGGTTGCACGTCCAGGGCCCTCTCAATTAACAAGGAAGGGCGGGTTGTCTGGATGTCTAGCGTCGCCGAGTGAAGTTCTTCACGGCAACAGGCAAAAAGCAAGCGGGGCCGCCTTCACGGACGGCCCCACTCTGCGTTAATATTCATTTCAGATGACCCCAAAGTCGACTGTCGTTCCTCGCATCACCGGGAGGGTGAGGTCACGCGGCTTTTCTGCGACGGGCCGGTCCGCCTTCACGGGCTGCGGCTTGGGAGCGGGCGTCACCTTGTGGGTGAGCATATCAGGCCGCCTTCCCGAGGGTGGGGAGGGGGATCATGACGCCGAAATCTTTGATTCCCGCTTGCATGACACCAAAGTCCTTGATCCCCGCCTTCATCACGCCGAAATCTTTGATCCCTGCCGTCATCACACCGAAGTCCTTGATGCCCGCTTTCAGCACGTCCCCCTTGCTGGGTCCCTCTGAGTGGCAGGGCACTTGTGACAGGTGTGTAAGATGCAGGCCTCTAAGCTTGAAGTTCATAGGTCTAGCGTACTGAAGGAGACGTGAGGTGACGGATGGACTCACTCAGTGCGTTGAAATCTGCGTTCGAATCGGGAAGCTACCGCAGCGTTATCACATATGGGTCATGTCTTGAACACGCCCCTGTTGAAGTTTGGCGAATGGTAGGACTGGCACATCTTAGGCTGCGTGAGTTTGAAAGTGCAGAGACACCACTGACTAGGGCTAGTGTGTTAGGTGACCCGGAAGCGATGGTGGAATTAGGCAACCTACTCCGCTTAACAGGGCGTTTCGAAGAAGCATGTGAGCAGTTCGCGCATGTAGAGTTTATACTGTCGGGTGAGCTTGCGTTACGCAATCAAAGATGGTGGGGGACAGCGGAATTTCAGTTGGGGCGAGTTGAGTCCGGGCTGATGCGCTGTGAGAAAGCTTGGCACGGATACATGGCAATGGGTGATGAAGAACTGACGGGCAGAGTTACTCAAACTTTAGGACAAATGTATTCGATTATCGGGAATGATCGTAGGGCATTGCAGTTATACAAGGAGGCACTAAAAGTCCTGAGAATTGATCCCATTCCCTATCCTCGAATCTCAACTCTACATAGTGCCGCCAGCCTCTACTTGAATTTTAAAAGACTTGACTCGTCTCTAGAATACATAAAAGAGGCGCGAAACATACTGTCTAGACCAGAGTACTCATCTGATCATTGGTTGACAATGATTCTTGCTGTAGAAGCTGACCTTTACAGGTTGCGGAGTGATCATCATAAATTGCACTCAACACTCAATGAACTTTTGCAGATAGTTCAACGCAGCGGCGACCATGAGGCTCGTGTTTGGACCATCTCCCGCCTCGCCGAGTTCTACAGCGAGCAGGGACAACACGCTAAGGCAATGGAGGCATTGCACAAGGGCGTGGGCCCCGGCCAGGAGCTTCCCCCTCCCCTGCTCGTAACGCGCGCGGTGGTGCTGAGGCGGCGTGGGCAGGTCGAGCTCGCGCTCAGCGACTTCGAGGCGGCGTTGCCGGGCGTACGGGCCATGCAAGACGCCCACCTCTTGACCCGCACGCTGCTGCATCAGGCGGACGCGCTGCGGCGGGCGGGCCGGGCCCAGGAGGCGGTCGGGTGTCTGAGGGAAGCGCTCGAACGGCTGTTGCAAGACCGCGACCAGGGGCGGTACAAGCCCGACATCGAGGAACTGGCCGAGCTGGCCCACAGCGCCCTGCTGGAGCCGGAGGTCGCGCCCTTCATGGAGGCGGTGCTGGAGCGGCTGGCGGCGGTGACGGGGGGCACGTCGCTCGACGACGAACGCCTGACCCACGTGCAGGTGCAGACGCTGGGACGCGTGCAGATCACGCGCGACGGGCAGGCCGTGCCCCTCACCCTGCACGGGAGCGCCCTGCTCCTCGTGTACCTCAGCCAACATCCTGGGCGCACCCGGCAGGAGATTCAGCTCGACCTCTACCCCGACAAGGAGCCGGTGACGGGCTCGAACTACATCCGCAGCGTGATCCGCGAGTTGCGCGAGGGGTTGGGGCGCGAGGTCGTGATCCACACCGGGCCGCACAATCAGCCGCGTTACTCGCTGGGGCCGGGGCTGAGCCTCACCCTCGACGTGGAAGAGCTGCGCCGGGCGCTGGGCGAGGGCGACGCCGCGCGCATCCTGGCGCTGTACCGGGGGCCCTTCATGGCGTCGGTGACCGACAGCGAGTGGGCGGACGGGCTGCGCGAGGAGTTGCAGACGGCGGTGACGCTCGCCCTGCGCGAACAGATGCGGGCGGCGCGCGGGCGGGGCGACCTGCGGCGGGCCCTGCTCCTCGCCAACCAGCTCCTGCGGGTGGACCCCTACGACCCCGAGGTGCTTGAGGAACGGGTGGAGATCGCCCGCCGCGTCGCCTCGCCGCAGGAGGTCGCCCGCTACGTGGTCGAGTTGCAGCGGATGGGGACCTGAGGCCCGCGCGGGGCGGCCTGCGGTAGCCTGCGGGCATGGCGGACACGCGGGACGCGCACCCCAACTGGCCGGGGCTGGTCCCGGACGAGACACAGCCGTGGGAGACCCTGGAATCCCGGACGCTGGTGGACAGCCCGCGCCGGGTGCTGGAGGACCGGGCGCGCACCGCCTCGGGGGTGGAGGTCACCTACCAGTACCGCCCCCGCGGCCCGCGCGCCGTGTTCGTGCTCCCCGTGACCGGGGCGGGCGAGGCGGTCCTGATCCGGCAGTACCGCTACCCCCTGCGGGCGACCGTGTGGGAGGTCGTGGCGGGCGGGGTCGAGCGCGGTGAGGAGTTGCTGGACTCGGCGGTCCGCGAACTCGCCGAGGAGGTGGGGGGCCGGGCCGCCGAATGGGTGGGCCTGCCCGGCTTCTACCCGCAGCCCAGCATCAGCGGGGTCGTCTTCTACGCCCTGCTCGCCCTCGGCGTGACGCTGGGGGAGACCGCCCACGAGGCGGGCGAGGTCATCGAGCGGGTGGTGCTCCCCCTGGGCGAGGCGTACCGGATGCTGGAGGCGGGCGAGATTCAGGACGGGCCGAGCAGCCTCACCCTCTGGCACGCGCGGCGGCCTCTCACGGAGCGCGGGCTGCTGTGACCCTGCCCGACCTGCCCCCGCCCTTCACCACGTTGGCGGCGCCGCACCGGCATGACGCCGTGGTCGAAGGCAGCGAGTTCCTGGCCTTCGCCGAGCGGGCCGACACGCCAGGAGCGGCGCTGGCGCAGTTGGCGGCCCTGCATGCCCGTTACCCCGACGCCACCCACCATTGCTGGGCCTACCGCATCCTGCCGCTCTACCGCTTCTCCGACGACGGGGAGCCGGGGGGCACGGCGGGGGCGCCCATCCTGCGGGCCAGCGAGGGGCAGGGGGTGGATCACGTCATGGTCGTCGTCGTGCGCTACTTCGGCGGGGTGAAGCTCGGCACGGGCGGCCTCGTGCGCGCCTACGGGGGTACGGCGGCGGAGTGCCTGCGGACGGCCCCGCGCGAGACGGTGCGGCCCCGCGTCACCCTGAGCGTGAGCGTGCCCTTCGAGCACCTGAGCGCGCTCTACCACCTCCTCGGGACCTTCGACACCGGGCGCGGCGAGGAGGCGTATACGGCCTCGGGCGTGACCCTACCCGTGCGCGTGTACCCGGAGGAGGCCGAAGCCTTCACGGCGGCGCTGCGAGATGCCACCCGAGGAGCGGCGGAGATGGATTTCTGACCCGGTTCCCTCACCCTATGGGATGGTCAGGCCGAGCACGACAGAGACTCCGCCCAGAACCACCGCCAGAATGCCGCAAAGAACGCCGGCAGCCAGCAGCGGATGGCTGAGCCGGGAGGTTACACCCAGCAGCAAGGCCACGACAAGAAGCCCCACCGCGAGTGGAACGGTGACATTGAGCAGCAGGTAGGGTCTGGACATCCTGGCCTAAGCTACCCCCATGACCCCTTCCCCCCTCCCCCCCCGCGTCGGCTTCGGAGAGGACGCCCACCGCCTCGCCGCCGGACGCCCGCTCGTCCTCGGCGGCGTGCCCATTCCCCACGCCGAGCGGGGCGCGGTGGCCCACAGCGACGGGGACGCCGTGCTCCACGCCGTCGCCGACGCCCTGCTCTCCGGCCTGAGCCTCGGGGACATCGGGCAGCACTACCCCGACACCGCCGCCGAGAACGCGGGCCTGGACTCGCGCGTGATCCTCGCCCGCTGCCTGGCCCTCGTGCGGGAGAGGGGGTACGCCCCCGCCAACGTCGCCCTCGTCGTCACGCTCGACCGCCCCAAGTTGGGGCCGCTGCGGGCCGAGATCGCCGGGAACGTGGCCGCCCTGCTGGGGCTCGCCGAGACCGAGGTGGGCGTGAGCTTCAAGACCTCGGAGGGGTTGGCACCCGACCACGTTCAGGTGCGCGTGACCGTGCTCCTCACGCGGGTGGGGGCGTGACCGACGCTTCACCCTCTCCCCTGCTGCGCGTGGTGCTCTACGAGCCCGAGAAGGCGGGGAACGTGGGCAACGTCGCGCGGACCTGCGCCGTCCTGGGGGCCGAGCTGCACCTGATCCGGCCCTTCGGCTTCCACCTCCACGACCGGGAGTTCCGGCGGGCCGTGATGGACTACCTGGAGGGTGTGTCCCTGTTCGAGCACGCGAACTGGTCGGCCTTCCAGGCGGCGCTGCCGGGGGAAGCGCGGGTATGGGCCTTTTCCACCCACGCGACGACCCTCTACACCCGGGCGGGCTTCCGGCAGGGAGATTACCTCTGTTTCGGCCCGGAGTCACGCGGGCTGCCGGTCTGGCTGCGGGAGGCGTTGCCCGCCCTCAAACTTCCCCAGCCCGGCGGGGGCCGCAGCCTCAACCTCGCCGTGGCGGTGGGCGCGGCGGCCTTCGAGGCGGGGCGGCAGATCGAGGGCTGGTAGCTCAGGCACGCCCCCCAGTGCGGCGTCGGGAGACGAGCCAGACCACCCAGGCGACCAGCCCTCCCGACCCCGCCAGGACACCGACCGGAATGGTGACGAGCATCAGCCACCCCAGGACGAAGAGGAAGGAGAGCAGCCCGCCCACGTCCACCCCGGCCACCACGCAAGGGTACGTTCCCGCCTCGTCCAGTCGGCAGCCGTTCATTCCGGCCACCCACGATGAGATCAGCACGCCCAGCAGCGGACCGAACGTGAACAGCGCCCAGGCGGGGACGGCGAGCAGGAATCAGCGGCGGCGCATGGGCCCAGCTTGCGGGCGGGCGCACCCGGGTAGGTCATTTGCTTTATTTCGACACTTACCGAATCGAAGTAGGCTGGGCCCGAAAGGAGTCGAGATGACTTCAAGACGAGATGACGGGCCGCAGGCCAGGATGAACGCCCATTTCCACCGCGTCCTCGAAGGGCTGCTCACGAACGCCGAGCGGGACGTGCGGTTGGCGCGGGCGGGGGAGGACCGGGCGGCCATCGCCAGGGCGCGGGCCCGGCTGGACACGCTGCGGGCGGCGCTGGACATCTATGCGGCGAGTCACCTCGTCGGCCACGGGGAGCGGCCCTGGCCCCGGGAGGCACGGGCATGAGCACCGACCTGACCGCCCGCGCCGCCTTGTTCCGCGCCCTCTCGCACCCGGCGCGGCTGGCGCTGCTGCGGCTGACGTGGACCCAGGCATTGTCCGGCGAGACGCTCGCGCGGCTGATGAACCTCGCGCCCGCCACGGTGAGCCACCACCTCGCGGCACTCGCGGAGGCGGGGCTGACCACCGTGCGGCAAGACGGCCATCACCGCCTGCACGGGGTCAACCACGCGGCGCTGGGCGTGACACTCTCGGCCCTGATTCGTGGGGAAGGCGAGACTCCGACCGCCGAGGACCCCTACCGGGCGCGGGTGCTGCGGGCCTTCATGCAAGGCGGACGGCTGACCCGCATCCCCGCCCAGCGCAAGAAGCGGGACGTGATCCTGATGGAGCTCGCCTCCCTGTTCGAGCCGGGCCGCACGTACACCGAGCGCGAGGTGAGCGACATGCTCGGCGAGTACCACCCCGACTTCTTCACCCTGCGGCGCGAACTCGTGGGGCTGGGGCTGCTCGCCCGCGAGAACGGCGTGTACTGGCGGGTGAGCGGGGGCCGCACCCCACGCCGTGCGGACGACCACACCCTGACCCTGCCGCCCGCTGCTCCGGGAGACGCCGTAGAGTGACGCCCATGACCCTCAACGCCGACTTCGAGGCCAAGCTCGCCCGCTACGCCGAACTGCTCGTCCGCACGGGAGTGAACCTGCCGGAGGGGGGGAAGGTGCGCGTGACCGCTCCCCTGGAGGCCGCTCCCCTCGTCCGGCTGGTTTCCCGCGCCGCGTACCGGGCGGGGGCGCTCGACGTGCGCGTGGACTACACCGATGCCCACCTCTCCCTCACCCGGTACGAGGACGGCGGTGACGCGGCGGTGGACTTTCTGCCGGAGTGGGCGGCGCAGGAGGGAGAGAACCTCGTCGCCGACGGTTACGCCTTCATCTCCGTCGTGGGTGAGGACCCCTCGCTGCTCTCCGGGGTGGACCAGGGCCGGGTCGCGCGGCGCTCCAAGGCGGTAGCGGCCTCCATGCGCAACGTCCAGCGCGCCATCGGCGGCATGGAGGTGAGCTGGACCGTCGGCGCGATGAGCACCCCGGCCTGGGCGAGGGCCGTCTACCCCGACCTCCCCGAGGAGCAGGCTGTTTCCCGCCTCTGGGACGACATCTTCACCGTCAGCCGTGCCGACGAGCCCGACCCCGTGGCCGCCTGGAACGCGCACCTGGACCGGCTGGAACGCCTGTGCACCTTCCTCAACGGGCGGCGGTACGCGGCGATTCACCTCCGCAGCGAGCTGGGCACCGACCTCACCGTGGGCCTCGCCGAAGGGCACATCTGGCAGGGGGGCGCGGAGACGGCGAAAAACGGCGTGCGCGGCGTGCCCAACATCCCCACCGACGAGGTGTTCACGGCGCCGCACCGCGAGCGGGTGGACGGGGTGGCGGTGGCGAGCAAGCCCCTGAGTGTGCGCGGCCAGCTCGCCGAGGGCATTCGGATGCGCTTCGAGGGAGGCCGGGTCGTCGAGGTCACGGCGGAGAAGGGGGAGGACACCCTGCGCCAGCTCGTCGAGACGGACGAGGGCGCGGCCCGGCTGGGCGAGATCGCCCTCGTGCCCGCCTCGGCCCCCGTCGCGCGGACGGGCACCCTCTTCCTGAACACGCTCTTCGACGAGAACGCCGCCTCGCACATCGCCCTGGGCCGCTGCTACCCCACCAACGTGCAAGACGGCGAGAACCCCGAGGCCCTGATCGCGGCGGGCGGCAACGACTCCCTGATCCACGTGGACTGGATGATCGGCACCCCCGGCACCGATGTGGACGGCGTGCGCGAGGACGGCACCCGTGAGCCGCTGATGCGGGGCGGGGAGTGGGTGGTGGGCGAGAAGAAGTAAGGTTGACTTGACATTTCGTCGTGTCCCCCCTACCTTGTGTCAAGCAAGCCTGACACACGAGGGGGGAGCCAACATGAACCAGACCCGCCGCACTGTCTCCAACCTTCTGTCCGCCTCGCTCATCGCCTTGAGCTCGGCCCTGCTGCTGCTCGGCCCGGCTTCGCAGGGCGTGCGGGCTGGACCGCTGACCCACCTGCTCTACGTGCTGCTGATCGTGCTGGGCTTCCTGCTTCTGGTGGCCGCCGTGCTCCGGGGTATGCGCCGCCGATGAGTCGGGCACAGCGGCGGCGGCGGGCGACCCGGCCCGACACCGTGCTGGGAGCGGGGCTGACGCTGGGGGCGGTGCTCGCCTTCGTCTTCCTGAGCCGCCCGGGAGAGGTGAACGTGCTGGGCACCGGGCTGCTGTGCCTGACGCCGCTGGTGGACGCGGGCCGCAATCTGGCGGTCGACCGCCTGCTGGACGAGTACGAGCGCTCGTTGATGCTGCGGGCGGTGGCCCTGGCCTTCAACGCCGTGATGGTCGGCCTCTTCGTCCTCGGGATGCTGGGGGCCGCCTCGCTGCTCGGCGGGCGGGGGGAGGCGGAGACCGTCCCGGCCCTGCTGCTTATCCTGCTCTTTCTGGGCGGCTGGGTGGTCTTCGGCCTGGGTTATGTCGTTCTCCAGCGCCGCGAGACACGGGCCTAGCCGCCGATGAAAAACCGCCTCCGCGTGCTGCGCGCCGAGCATGGCCTGACCCAGGCCGACCTCGCCGAGCGGCTGGACGTGTCCCGGCAGGCCGTCAACGCCCTGGAAACGGGCAAACACGACCCCAGCCTGTCCCTCGCCTTCAAAATCGCGCGGCTGTTCGGGCTCCGGATCGAGGACATCTTCATCGATGAACCGGAGTGACTCGCCTCCCCCGTTACAATGCCCCCCATGACCTCCCAGGACGCCTACCAGCCCCAAGGCTTCACCCCGACGCCCGAACTGTCGAGCGAGCGCAAGACCCAGTTCCGGCAGGCGCCCGAGCTCGGTGACGGCATCGACCCCGGCAAGGACTACCGGGCCGTGCTGGAGACGAGCAAGGGGCGCATCGTGGTGGAACTCTTCGCGGACGACGCGCCCGCAACCGTCAACTCCTTCGCGTACCTGATCCGCCACCACTACTACGACGGAATCAAGTTCCACCGCGTGATCGACGGCTTCATGGCGCAGGGCGGCGACCCGACGGGGACGGGCACGGGTGGCCCCGGCTACAAGTTCGACGACGAGATCAACGACCGGCGCCACAGCGGCAAGGGCATCCTGAGCATGGCGAACGCGGGCACCCAGATGGGCCGGGGGACCAACGGCTCGCAGTTTTTCATCACCTTCACCGCCACGCCGCACCTCGACGGGCGGCACACCGTCTTCGGGCGCGTGGTGGAGGGGCTGGACGTGCTCGACCGCCTGACCCGCATCCAGCCCGGAATGCCCGGCACGCCCGACGTGATCGAGCGGGCGTACCTGGTGGAGCGGCCCCAGGAGTAAGCACCGGACTGGAGGGCGAAGGCTCCCCGCGCGGGCCTTCGCCCTTCTCCTTGGGCTGGGGCAGGATATGTGGCGCAGGCATCTGTCTGCCGGAGGTTGCCGTGCCTTAACGCTGGGCGGTGGGAAAGGCGTGAGAGGGGCGGGATAGACTGTTGAGCATGGATAACCGCACGAACCTCGACGACTACCTCGCGGGGCTGGGGATCGCGGGCGCGGACGACGTGGCTCCGCCGCCCCCCGCGCCAGACGCGCCCCAGGCCGCCCCCGCCCTGGAGGCCGCGCACGAGGACCCCCGCGCGGTGCTGGAGCGCTTCCTCCGGGGCCTGGTCAGCCGCATCGACCCCGACCTCTCCGTCTCCGTGCGCGAGGCCGAAGACGCCCTGGAGGCCGAGATCACCGGGGAGAACGCCGCCCGGCTGGCGGGGCGCGACGGGCGGACCCTGGGGGCCATCGAGGTGATCGCCTACACGGTGCTCGCCAAGCAGGCGGGGAGAGGCGACCTGCGGGTGCGGGTGGACGTGGGCGGCTTCCGCAGGCGCCAGGCCGACACCCTCTCCAAGCTCGCCGAGCGGCTGGCCGTGCAGGTCGCCAAGAGCGGCGAGCCCCACGAACTCCAGCCCATGCCCCCCGCCGAGCGCCGCGTGATTCACATCGCCCTCAAGGAGCACCCCGACGTGATGAGCGAGTCGATTGGGGAGGGAGCGGCGCGGCGGCTGGTGATCAAACCGCGGCACGGGTAGGGGCCAGGCGCCAGTTGGCGCCAGCGAGGCGTTGGCGTGATTCACCCCCACCCAACCTCCCCCCTCAAGGGGGAGGAGTAAAAAAGATGTCCCAGACTCTTCCACCCCCCACCCTTCGCGCCTGGCTGCTCCACGCCGCCCGCCTTCTGCGTGAGGCGGGTGTGCCGTCTCCTGAGGCCGACGCGCGGGCGCTCGTGCTGCATACGCTTGGGCTGAGTGCGTCGGCGCTCCTCACGCGGGGCGGGGAGGTGGTTCCGGAGGCGGAGGCGGGGCGGCTGGCGGAGGTGATCGAACGGCGCGCGACCCGCATTCCCCTCCAGCACCTGCTCGGCGAGGTGGAGTGGGGTGGGGTGCGGCTGAAGACGGACGCCCGCGCGCTCGTGCCCCGCCCCGAAACCGAGTGGCTGCTCCACCTCGCGTTGGAGGCATTGCGCCCCGCCTTTGCCCCGCGTGTCCTCGATGTGGGGACGGGGACGGGGGCGCTCGCGCTGGGCGTGGGGGCGGCCAGGCCGGACGCGACCGTCACGGCGACCGACCTCAGTCTTGGGGCGCTGACCCTCGCCCGGGAGAACGCGGCGCTGAACGGGCTGGACGTGACCTTCGTGGAGGGGAGCCTCCATGCGGGCCTGCCCGGCCCCTTCGACCTGATCGTGAGCAACCCGCCCTATCTGCCCGAGAGCGACCGGGCGCAGGCCGACCCGGAGGTGGGCCACGACCCGGACCTCGCCCTGTACGCGGGAGTGGACGGGCTGGCGGTGGCGCGACCGCTGGCGGCGCAGGCTGGACAGGCCCTCGCCCCCGGAGGCGCGCTGCTCCTCGAACTCGACCCGCGCAACGCCGCCCCCTTCGCCGCCGAGCTGCGGGCGGAAGGTTGGCGGGCCGAGGTGCTGCCCGACCTCACCGGGCGGGAGCGGTTCGTGCGGGCGCGGCGCTGAGGCTCAGCCGTCCAGCGGAAGCTGGCGCAACAGGTTCACGGTCTCGATCATCGCGAGCACCGCCTCGCCGCCCTTGTTTCCGGCCTTGGTGCCCGCACGCTCGACGGCCTGCTCGATGGTGTCGGTGGTGAGCACACCGAAGGCGATGGGCACGCCCGTATGCAGCATGGAGTTCAGGATGCCGTTCGTGGCCGCGCCCGCCACGAAGTCGTAGTGGTCGGTCGCGCCCCGGATCACGGCGCCCAGGCACACCACGGCGTCGTAGCGCCCGGACTCGGCGAGGCGGCGGGCGACGAAGGGCACCTCGAAGCTGCCGGGCACGAGGTAGTGGTCGAGGTCGGCGCTGTCCCCGCCGTGCTGTACGAAGGCGGTCTCGGCGCCCTCCACGAGGCGGTCCACGATGAAGTGGTTCCAGCGGGTGCTGACGACGGCGAACTTGAGGCCGGTGGCGATGAGCGTGGCTTCGATGCGGTTCACGGGGGCCATTGTGCCGTCTGGGGCGCGCGGGCGGTGTCACCCGGCTTGAACGACCTCGCGGCCTCCCCGCCGCCGGGGTGTTAAGGTGCGGTACGGCGACCGGACCACGGTTGCACGGCCCCTGGGGCCGTCTCCCCCACGCACCACGTCCACCCGCGTCCTGCGAGACGCCCCGCGTGCCCCCACCGTGCCGCGGTAAGCCCGCCCGAGAGGCGGCGATGGAGACCCGCATGACCACCCCCGCGAGCCCCGAGCGTCGCCCCGAACGAGTTGACGTGGCGCCGGTTCTACTCTCCCCGGAGCCCAGATGAAGCGCGAGCCCCTGTACGAGGGCAAGGCCAAACGGGTTTACGCCACGGACGACCCCCACGAGTACATCGTCGAGTACAAGGACGACGCGACCGCCTTCAACGGGGTCAAGCGGGCCCAGATTCTCGGCAAGGGGGCGGTGAACAACGCGATCACCGCCCACCTCTTCCCCCGACTGGAGGCGGCAGGTATCCCGACCCACTTCATCGAGAGGCTGTCGGACACCGAGCAGCGCGTGCGGGCCGTGACCATCGTGCCCGTCGAGGTCATCGTGCGGAACGTGGCGGCGGGCAGCTTTTCGGGGAGGCTCGGCGTGGAGGAGGGCACGCCCCTCGCCCGCCCGGTCGTCGAGTACTGCTACAAGTCGGACGCGCTGGGCGATCCCCTCATCAACACCGACACGGCGATTGCCCTCGGCTGGGCGCGCGAAGGAGAGTTGAGCCGCATCCGCGAATTGGCGCAGAGGGTGCGGGACTTCCTGACCCCCTACTTCGCCGCGCGGGGCATCCGCCTGATCGACTTCAAGCTGGAGTTTGGCAGGACGCACGACGGGCAAATTGTCCTCGCCGACGAGATCAGCCCCGACACCTGCCGCTTCTGGGACGCCGAGACAGGCGAGAAGCTCGACAAGGACCGCTTCCGCCGCGACCTGGGCGGGGTGGAGGAGGCGTACGCGGAGATGCTCAGGCGCGTCACCGCACCCGCGGAAGGCTGAAGGCAGAAAGCAGAAGGCTCCGCGAGCTTTTGCATCAGCCGCCCTCTTCTTGCCATCTGCCATCCGCCTTCTGCAACACGGAGTGTCCCCATGCCCACCTACCACGCCAAAGTCTTCGTCACCCTCAAGCCCTCCATCCTCGACCCGCAGGGGCGCACCGTCGAGCGGGCGCTGTCGCACCTCGACCACACGAACGTGACGGGCGTGCGGGTCGGCAAGTACATCGAACTCACGCTGGAGGGCGAACGCCCAACCGTTGAGGCGCAGCTTTCAAACATCGTAGGAAGCGTGCTGAGTAACCCCATCATGGAGGAGGCGCGCTGGGAGCTTGAGCAGGCCGAGCCGGTGGGCGCATGAGCACGCCGGGGAAGGTCAGCCTGGAGGACAAATTCGGCCTCTTCACCGATCACTGGTCGCCCAAGATCGTCGGCGAGCTCAACGGCCAGCAGGTCAAGCTCGCCAAGATCAGCGGCGAGTTCGTCTGGCACGCCCACGAACACGAGGACGAGCTGTTTCTGGTCACGCGCGGCACGCTGCTGATGCGCTTCCGAGACGGCGAGCAGCGGATCGGCGTCGGTGAATTCATCATCGTGCCGCGCGGCGTGGAGCACCAGCCGGTCGCCGAGACCGGGGAGGTCTGGATGCTCCTGTTCGAGCCATCCTCCACCGTGAACACCGGCACCGCGGGCGGCGAGCGCACCGTGACCGAACTGGAGCGCCTGTGAGGGTCGCCGTCATCCAGTTCCCCGGCTCCAACTGCGACGCGGACGCCCTGCACGCCACGCGGCTGACCCTCGACCCGGACGCGCGGTTCGTGTGGC
This sequence comes from Deinococcus planocerae, assembly GCF_002869765.1. NCBI lineage: Bacteria > Thermotogati > Deinococcota > Deinococci > Deinococcales > Deinococcaceae > Deinococcus > Deinococcus planocerae. Next base: position 137,260 of record NZ_PNOR01000006.1, read on the forward strand.
ATACGGAAGGCGGCCTTCCCACCGGGACCGACCTCGCGCTGCTGCCGGGCGGCTTTTCCTACGGCGACCACCTCCGAAGTGGGGCCATCGCCGCGCGCAGCCCGATCATGGCCGCGGTGAAAGAGCACGCCGAGCGCGGCGGCTACGTGCTGGGCATCTGTAACGGCTTTCAGGTGCTCACCGAGGCGGGCCTCCTCCCCGGCGCGCTGAGCCGCAACCGCGAGGTGCACTTCCTGTGCAGGCCGGTCCACCTGCGCGTGGAGAACGCGGGGACGGCCTACACGAACGCTTACGAGAGAGGCCAGGTCATCGAAATCCCCATCGCGCACGGCGAGGGCAACTACTACGCCGACCCGGGGACGGTCGCCCGGCTGGAGGACGAGGGCCGGGTCGTCTTCCGCTACGTGGACAACCCCAACGGCTCGCTGAACGACATCGCGGGGATCGTGAACGAGCGCGGCAACGTCCTGGGCATGATGCCCCACCCCGAGCGGGCGGTCGAGGCGTTGCTGGGCAGCGAGGACGGGCGCGGGATTTTCGAGAGCCTGGCAACAGTGGTGGTGAAGTGAACGAACTCAAGCAATTCCTGATCGAGCAGTACGGGGCGGAGTTGGGCGCCTTCCGCGCGGCCCTAGAGAGCATCCCCGCCGAGGGGTTCGGCACCGCGACGGTGGGGCACTCTCCCGCCTGGCACGCCCTCCACGTCGCCGAGTGGCTGCGGCTGGCCGTGCTGAACGACCGCTCGCCATCCTACGCGCACCTGGGCTGGGAGGACCGGGAGTGGGTAGGGACGCTCAGCGGCGAGCCCGCCCACCGGGAGAGCGCGGGGAAAGCCGTGATCCTCGCTCACCTGGACGAGGTGACGGAGCGCGTGCTGTCCTTCATCCACAACCTCAACGCCGCCGATCTGCAAGCCCCCTCCTTCTCCCCGAGTGCGCCGGGGGGCCAGCGCCCGCGCCTTCAAGGAATCGGGATGCACCTGCGGCACGTCGCCTACCACCGGGGACAGATTCAACTCGGCAAGAAGGAACGGGCATGACTCAGGTTCAATCCCTCCGTGACCGCGCTTCCACCTTTGGTCTCACCGAAGGGGAATACGACCTCCTCGTCTCGGGCATCGGGCGGGAGCCGAACGCGCTGGAGGCGGCCATCGTCGGCGCGATGTGGTCGGAGCACTGCGGGTACAAGAACTCGCGGCCCCTCTTTACCGCCTTTCCCACTACGGGGCCGCAGGTTCTCCAGGGCCCCGGCGAGAACGCGGGCGTGGTGGACATCGGCGAAGGGTGGGGGGTGGCCTTCAAGATGGAGAGCCACAACCACCCGTCCGCCGTGGAACCCGTGCAGGGGGCGGCGACGGGCGTGGGCGGCATCCTGCGCGACATCTTCGCGATGGGGGCGCGGCCCTTCGCGGTGCTCGACTCCCTCAGATTCGGCAACCCCGACTCGCCCCGCACCCGCTTCCTGGTGAACGGCGTGGTAGAGGGCATCTCGCACTACGGCAACGCCATCGGGGTGCCCACCGTAGGCGGTGAGGTGACGTTCCATCCCTCTTACCAGGAGAATCCGCTCGTCAACGTGATGGCCCTCGGCTTACTCCGTCACGAGGACTTGGCGAAGGGGACGATGGGCGCGGTGGGGAACCAAATCGTCTACGTCGGCTCCAAGACCGGGCGCGACGGGCTGGGCGGCGCGGTGTTCGCCTCCGCCGACCTCTCGGACGCCTCCCAGGCCGACCGCCCCGCCGTGCAGGTGGGCGACCCCTTCATGGAGAAGCTGCTGCTGGAGGCCACGCTGGAGGCGATAGGGGCGGGTCTCGTCGCGGGCGTGCAGGACATGGGCGCGGCGGGCCTCGTCTCCTCGACCTGCGAGATGGCGTACCGGGCGGGGCTGGGGATCACCATGAACCTCGACCTCGTGCCCACCCGCGAGACGGGCATGGTGCCGATGGAACTGTGCCTCAGCGAGTCGCAGGAACGCATGATCCTGGTGCCGGTGCCGGGGCGCGAAGGGGAACTGCTGGACCTCCTCGCCAAGTGGGAACTCGACGTGGTGACCATCGGCGGGGTGGAGGCCCACGACCGCTACCGCCTGACTTCGCGCGGCGAGGTGGTCTGCGACCTGCCCGTCGCCCTGCTCAACGAGGCGCCCAAGTACACGCGGGAGGGCGTGGAATCCGAGGAGATCAAAGCCAAGCGGGGGCGCGACCTCAGTGGCGTGCCCGTGCCCGGCGACCTCGGGGCGGTGCTGGTGGAGTTGCTCTCGCACCCCACGATTGCCAGCAAGCGGCCCATCTTCGAGCGGTACGACCATCAGGTCATGACGAACACGGTGGTCGCCCCCGGTGCCGCCGACGCCGCCGTGCTGAGGATCAAGGATTCGGGGCTGGGGGTAGCCGCCACCTCCGACTGCAACCCGCGCTTCGTGTACCTCGACCCCTACCTGGGGGCCGCCGCCGCCGTCGCCGAGGCCGCGCGCAACCTCGCCTGCGTGGGGGCGACGCCGCTGGCGATCACGGACAACCTCAACTTCGGGAACCCGCAGAGGCCGGACGTGTACTTCCAGCTTCAGCGGGCCGTACAGGGGATCGCGGACGCCTGCCGCGCGCTGAATACGCCGGTCACCGGGGGCAACGTCAGCCTTTACAACCAATACGTGGAGGAGGGCCGCACCGTCGCCATCCACCCCACCCCGACGATTGGCATGGTGGGCGTGCTGCCCGACGTGACGAGGCGGGCCAGCCTCGCGCTGAAGGAGGGGCCGCACAGCCTCTACCTGCTGGGCCGCCACGCGGAAAGCATTGGGGCGAGTCAGTACCTGGAGATGATTCACGGGCTGGAGGCGGGGGAGGTGCCGCCCCTCGACCTCGACCTCGAATCGCGTGTCATCGCCGGAACGCTCGCCCTAATTCGAGCGGGCCTGACGGATACCGCGCACGACTGCTCGGAGGGCGGATTGGCCGTGGCATTGGCAGAGATGGCGATTGCGGGCGGGCGGGGCGTGAAGGTGACGCTCGCCGCGCCTGAGGGAGTCCGCCCCGACGCCCTTCTGTTTGGCGAAGCGCACAGCCGCGTCGTGGTGGCCGTCCAGGTCGGGCACGAGGACGAGGCGCAGCGGTTGTTGGATGAGATGAGCGTGCCTTACGTGGTGATCGGCGAGAGCCTGCCTAGCTCGGGGGGGGAAAGCGTCGCCATCTCGGTGTCGGGGGCGAACGTACACTTGAGCGTGAATCTTGGGACGCTGAGGAATGCTTATACGACGCCGCTTCGGGGGATTTTGGGGTGAAGCGGGTTGGTGGTGCTCTGGGTTGGGAACGAGGGGCGCTGGTGGGGCGCTTCGTTCCCCCCCTCTGCTGCGCAGCTCTACGAGTCCCAGCCTCCCCTACAAGGGGGGAGGGGTTAAAGGCGCTCGCTCAGTGCCGTGCAGATGCGTTCAAGGACGCCTTCCAGATTGCCCCTGACCTCGGTGTTCCAGAAGCGCAGGACGTGGAACCCATCGACTTGCAGGGCTGCGTCTCGCACTCGATCAGCTTCGCTGTTCAGGTGCTGGCTCCCGTCGAGCTCAACAACGAGCCGTGCTGGATAGCACACGAAATCCACCACGTACCGTCCGACAGGCTCCTGGCGACGAAAGCTGACACCCAGCCCCGCACTCCTCAACCTTGCCCAGAGCATCCGTTCTTCGGAGGTCAGGTTCCGGCGCAGCGTGCGTGCCACCTCGGTACTGACGCTCTCACGCGGCAAACGATACGGCATACCCGAATCTACCCACCCTCATCTTTTTGCTCCTCCCCCCTTGTAGGGGAGGCTGGGACTCGTAGAGCTGCGCAGCAGAGGGGGGGTACGCGACGTGCTGCCCACCCCTCCAAAGGACCCCACCATGCTCTTTGACCCCGCCACCGACAAACCGCAGGACGAGTGCGGCGTCTTCGGGCTGTACTCGCCCGAGCCGAACGACCTCGCCTGGCTGACGTACCTCGGCCTCTTCGCCCTGCAACACCGGGGGCAGGAGGCGGCGGGGATGTGCATCTCGGACGGTGAGAAGTTCCACGTGGACAAGGACCTGGGGCTGGTGACGCAGGTGTTCGACGAGCGGCGGCTCGACGGCCTGCGGCTCGCCAATGCCCGGGTCAGCATCGGGCACGTGCGCTACTCCACGACGGGCTCGAACCTGCGTTTCAACGCCCAGCCGCTCACCACCCGCACGAACAAGGGCATCCTGGGCCTGGCGCACAATGGCAACTTCGTGAACGCCCGCGAGGTGCGCAGCGCGATGCTGATGGAGGGCGCCCTCTTCCAGACCACGAACGACTCGGAGGTCATGCTTAACCTGATCGCCCGCGAGAGTCACATGGACCTCGTGGAGGCGACCGCCGCCGCCATGCGGAAACTCCGGGGCGGGTACGCCTGCGTGCTGATGAGCCGCACCCAGCTCCTCGGCTTCCGCGACCCACACGGAGTCCGGCCCCTGGTGATCGGGCAGCGGGACGACGGGGCCTACGTGCTGGCCTCCGAGCCGTGCGCCCTGTACGCGGTGGGGGCGCGGCTGGTGCGGGACGTGCAGCCGGGCGAACTGGTGTGGATGGACCGGGGCGGCCTGCACTCGCTGATGGTGGAGCCGGGGCGGCCCACGCCCTGCGCCTTCGAGTGGATCTACTTCGCGCGCAGCGACGGTGAGCTGGACGGGGTGGACACCCACGCGAGCCGCATCCGCATGGGCGAGAGGCTGGCCCGCGAGCGCCCCGTAGAGGCTGACATCGTGGTGCCCGTGCCCGACTCCGGGATCGGGGCGGCCATCGGGTACGCGCGGGAGAGCGGCATTCCCTTCGACTACGGCCTGTACAAGAACCCCTACGCGGGCCGGACCTTCATCGCCCCCACCCAGGAGGCGCGCGAGCTGAAGGTCAAGATGAAGCTCTCGCCCACCAGCGCCGTGCGGGGCCAAAGGGTCGTGCTGGTGGACGACTCCATCGTGCGCGGCACCACCAGCCGCCAGATCGTGAACCTGCTGCGCGAGGCGGGGGCGCGGGAGGTCCACTTCCGGGTGAGCAGCCCGCCTATCAAGCACCCGTGCTTCTACGGCATCGACACCGCCGCCCGCAAGGAACTCGTCGCCAGCACCCACACAGGTGAGGAGATTCGGGAGCTGATCGGCGCCGACACCCTCGCCTTCATCAGCGAGCGGGGCTTGAGGGAAGCCGTGGGCGGCCCCGGCCTGTGCCTGGCGTGCTTCAACGGCGAGTACCCGGCGGGAACGCCGCTCCTCAACGACGTGGACAAGCTGGCGCTGGAAGTGTAGACGGTCACTTTTACGAAAGCGTATACACTGGGTCCCAGCCGATGGAATTCGACTGGGACTTTGCCAATCTGGAGCACATCGCCCGCCACAAGGTCGAACCGGAGGAGGCGGAAGAGGCCCTGCGTGATCCTGCCGTCCTCGAAACTCCCGCCCACCGGGGGCCGCTCGGGCAACGGCGTTACGGCATCATTGGGGCCACCGAAGCGGGCCGTGTCCTCGTCATCTTCTATGAGTTGAGAGGCGAGAGAATCCGAGTTGTGACCGTCCGTGCCGCCACACCCGAGGAGCGCACGCGCTACTACACCGAGGAGTGAAGCCCATGACCAGCACCGAACAGGAACTGCCCGCCGTCAACTCCAGCGCCGAGATTCCCGAGTTTGCCACCGAGGAAGAGTTCATCGAGTTCTGGCAGACACACAGCATCGGTCCTGGCCTGATCGAAGCAGGGCGCAATGACCCCGAGGTCTGGGAGGTGCTGAACCGCATCGCTCCCCGCCAGCGGCCCCGGCAACCGCGCCAGCCCAAAGCCACCCACGTCACCACCCTGCGCCTGGACGAGGACATGGAAAAGCGGCTCAAGCACGTTGCCGAGTTGAAGAAGGTGCCGTACCAGACGCTGCTCAAGCAGTTCGTGGGCGAGCGGCTGTATGAGGAGGAGAAGCGATTGGGGGTAATTTAGATGTAGCAGCCTATTAAATCGTTAAGTGTATAGTTCTCAATTTGTCTCTCATAATATCGGCCCTAATTTTACCCATCGCCGAATGAACTATTTGCCTATCAAGCAAGAAATGAGCTTCTACGTCCGACCTGATTCCTTGCGGCCAAGGCCAGCCATAGTTTTGATCTATATAAGACCCTATTTCACTTATCGTGTCTACAGATGGCATAGAGCGGACGATCCTAAGCGCTTCCTTAACTACAGCAATGGTTGGGGCGTCGTTTCTTGAGTACGCTTCTATTATCTGGTCCTCTTCAAGGCCAAGATTAAAGGCGTTTCTTATAGAATCTATTATTTCAGATGTAGCAATAGGATTGCTCTCATCCTCCCTATACACAAAGTCATATTTAAACGACAAATGCTTTATTTTGCGCAATCTATCGTTCAGCGACCTAATATATGAGGAAATGACCTCAGTGCCGTCCTTGACTAAAGCATACACCATTCCATCACTTCTACTAGTCTTAAACTCCTCCAAATCAGACGATTGCACCACAACTGAATCCCTGACCGTAAATCGATACTGTCCTTTAAACTCCTGCGCTAGAGGCTGCCAAGAACACGGTTGAACTTTCGGGTAAGAGTCTGGGCAGGGCAGAATGCGGGGGTGACCCGGCGAGGCTACCCCAGCGACGTGGACGACGACACGTACCTCTTCCTACTGCCATATC